>CAYPNN010000115.1:0-5776 GCA_964412065.1 uncultured Candidatus Bathyarchaeia archaeon | reverse complement strand
CCGCGAAGACGGTGGAGGCCGCGGTCAAGAAGAGGCTCGGCGAGACCGACCCTGCGAAGGCTCAGGAGATTCTCGACAAGATCGCTGACACGCTTGACAACACCGACGTGGACACGCTCGTGGATATATTCGTGGAGATAGCTAACCTGCCCGAGACGCCGGAGACGGTGGCCACGGTCATGGAGGCCATGGAGGTCAACAAGGTGCTGGACGTAGTCAGCGCGTGGGTCGATGCTGGCAGCCTGGATGAGCTGGCCGAGGTGTTCGGCTACTTCAGCCAGGACTTCCTTGAGACGATCTACCTTGGCATGACCACAGCCGAGAGGACGGCCCTCTACCCATGCCTCTCGGAGGAGACGGTCGCCGCGTTACCCGAGCTCGGGGAGTTCCTGGTAAGCGACCTATCGATATCCCCTGAGACGGTGGAGCCAGGCGAGGTCGTGACCATAAGCGCCAATGTAGCCAACGTCGGCACCGGTACTTCGAGCTACACGGTTAACCTCAAGATAGACGGCACGACCGAGGAGTCCACCCAGTTGACCCTGGCAGCGGACGAGGAGGAGACCATGACGTGGACGGTCTCGAAGACCGCCGCGAAGACCTACAGCGTGGACGTCAACGGCTTGACGGGCAGCTTCACCGTGGAGGAGCCCGTGCCTCCTGCGCCAGCGGAGTTCGTGTTATCGAACCTGGCAGTCTCACCCACATCAGTCGAGACCGGGGAGACTGTGGCCGTGTCGGTGACCGTGACAAACGTGGGCGAGGAGGCGGGAAGCCACACGGCTGAGCTGCTCTTGGACGGGTCCAAGGTCGACGAAGAGACGGTCACCCTCGTGGGCGGGGCGAGCGAGACGGTGGAGTTCACAGGCGTCTCCGGGGACGAGGGCACGCACACGGTGTCCGTGGGCGACCTATCCGGCAGCTTCACTGTGACGGCGCCGCCGGAGGAGCCGGGCCTCAACTGGGCTCTCTACGCCGTAGCCGGCATCGTCATACTGGTGATCGCGTACGTCGTCTACAAGCAGTTCCTAGAATCCTAACAACTCTTTTTATTACTTTACTAGACCCATTTTAGGTAAGATCCTTTAGGCAATACAGAATAGATGCCTGGATCACACGTTCTTCTAAATAACTGAATCTCGATATAAACGACTGTGACCTATATCCCCGTAAATGTGCAGAAACGTGTCAGAGGCATCCTACTCAGGCTCGTGTGCCTTCTTCTCGACGATCGTCTGCATAATCCGTATCTCTTTCTCCAGGAGGGTCTTCTTCTCCCTGAGCTCATCGAGCTTCCTCTCGAGGTCGACTGCAGTCGTCTCCCTCTTCATGAGGGGGTAGAGATCCGCGTGGCCGTACTGTAGATGGAAGTCCATCCTCTTCTTTGTCTCCCTGACCTGGCCGCAGAACGGGCAGACGTAGTGTTCACTCATCCATCGTTCCCCCATCTTTCCTCTAGGTGTTAGCCATTTATTATATTAACTACACAGGTAGGTGTTGCTTGCCTGAAGAGACGCTTAACACGGCGAGATAATCATCTTCCGCTAGTCATAGGCTTCGATTATGTTGTATTTGAGTGAAGTGCATCCGGCATTACTCTATAAAATCTATTAATTACACATGGTTACACGAAAAAATCTAAGATTTTTTTCATTCTTTCGAATATTTTATACGTCTAAAGTAAATAAAATTCTCAGGGATGGGTTATGGCATGGAACCCATTACTTTTAAAACCCATCCCAATCTCATCACGTTACAGAAACGAACCCTGTTGTTTCGTTTGAACATAACCGAGGTATCTGGGCTCTACACACAGCCTAGCCTCATCCATGCTTTTTATGCAGGCTCTGCAACAAGTTCTCCTTTTGGAGTTGTTAGTAGGATCGGAATATAGTTTATTCTATGTAACCTAGGGCTCTCAGCCTTTTCTCGAGGAGATCGTCCTCCTCGGGCTCATCCTCGTCGCTCAGGAACTCGGATAAGAGAAACAGGATGAAATCCTCGACGTCCTTGAACTCGGGTTTACTCGCCTCCAGAAACTCGTCGATCTTCTCCTTGAGCTCTACAGGGATGCTGACCGTGACTTTTAGTGCCATCAATGAAATAATTCATCTTTCAATATTTGTCTTTTCCTCGAAGATGAACTTCGAGTTATCTCTATCTTAATTGTATGTGAAATATACAATACCAAATAATCCGTCAATAGCGCAGATAATTATGCAAATCTAGCTATAAAATCAATAATTTTCTTCGGTGTCCAAGGCCTTTTTCGCTATCTCGACGAGGTCCTCGGGTGGGATGGGCTTCATGAGCATCTCATCGATGTTGAGCTCGTCGAGCTCCTCCATGTAGCTGCTGTACCCGGTGATCATTATGATCTTGATGTCCGGCTTTTCTTCTCTGATCTGGTCAGCCAGCTGGTTGCCCAGCATGTCGGGGAGGTTCATGTCTATGATGATCAGGTCGTGATGGACCTTCTTGGACTTGAACAGAGCCTCTATTCCGTTCCTGGCGGTGTCGACGCTGTAGCCCACGCTCTCCAGAACCAGCTTGTAGGTCTTCACTATGTTGGGGTCGTCGTCGACGACGAGGACGCTCTTCATCTCGTGGGGGGCATCCTCTCCCGTTATGTCTAATTTGTCATATATAGGTTCGCGGTCGGCTTCGTTGGATTTTTGCATAGAAATGACTTGCTTAGTGATGGCGTCGAGTCTGTCCTCGTGCTTTTTCAGCATCGTTATTATGAGATCCAATACGTCTCTAAGCTCAACCTTTGACATGTTATCCCGGGTGCCTCTCTGGCTCCACTCGGTACGTTGAATATATGATGATTGCCGCTCAGTCTTCTAGATTAATCTACTATACTAAAGGTTAGTATCATTACGGGGTTAGAACCGACGCACTTACCGGGATACATGATGTCAATACCTTGTATTCCCGGATCTCTTCCATAGCTCGAAGGCTTCCATGGTGTTGCCGCAGGTTGCATGGTAGACGCGGACGCTTCTACTCCGATAGTCCTTCTTCAGCTCGCTGTGAATCTCCTCGTCGGAGAACCCCACCTCGGGGTCCGAGGCGTCGGCCCTCGTGGCGGAGAAGACGAGGACGGGTATGCGGGCCCAGGCGATGGCGCTGTAGCACATGGGGCAGGGCTCGCAGCTGCTGTATAGCTCGCAGTGGCTCGTCCCCTCGTCTCCGGCTATGGACCCCAGGTCGTAGGTCCCTAGCTCACGGCACGCCGCCCTGATGACCATCACCTCGGCGTGGGCCGTGGGGTCGCTGAACTCCGTTACGCGGTTGTGGTCCATCCAACGCCGTATGACCGTGCCTGTCTCGTCGCCTACCTGTAGAAGCACGGCGCCGAAGGGCCCCCCGCCCCCCTCCACCGATCTCTTCGCCTCCTCGCACGCCATCGCAATCCACTTGTTCGGCTCCGCCTGGGTGCCCTGGTATGGGCCAGCCGCCTGATCCTCTATTGTTCGAATGGGTTGGTACGGCTCCCCGACTCTCGTCGATTTCACCAGCTTCATAGGAGGCACAGGAGATATTTCCGTGTGGCTTAGCATTAACTTACCGGGAAGATTGCGTCGGCCCGGCCATCGGGCCCCATCTAGGATAGGTGTGAAGATACTGGGCGTCTCTTTCCATGACCTCGGAGTGTTCATCGGTGAGAGAAGTCGTTTTTCCCGTCTCGAGGTCTATTATTTCGCCGGACGACTCTTCCAGGACAAGGTCTAAACTCATTCTCTCCGTGTTTCTCTGTGGCAGCAGCAGTTCATATCTGTGTTCCGGCGAATGGAACATGCAGATCCTCCAGCCGCCTTTGTGTGTGACGGCGCCTAGCTCGATGTCCGGGCTGTGTGTGTTAATGGCTCCCGTGAGGTGTCTCGCCACGTGGCCGCCTTTCCGGGGGTTGAGCCGTCTGTCGTAGAGCCCTATCCTGGGGAAGTAACCCCTGTCGAGGTCCATGAATGTGTCGAGGAAAACTTGGACTCTAGGTGACCCCAGCGCGGCTATGAGAGACTCCGCCGCCCTGTTGGCTACATGGTCTTCGTCGCGGAGGTACTCGGCGGGGTTCTCCGGGGCAAGCCTGACGTTGACCAGGGCCGTGATGCCCATGCGCGTCGCATAGTCGTCGATCATCCTGATCGAGGACCATGGGTCGTCGTGCTGGCCCACCTGGAATACGAAGCCGTCGACGGCGCCTCTCGTCGGGAGGACGGCGTCCAGACTGGCCGTGTCCCGTATCCGGAAGCCGTGGCTTATGTAGTGGCTGTATATTGGGCCCCTCCTCTCCCTGTGCACCGAGCTCTCAATGTTGGCGACGTAGATTGGGACCGACAGCTCGTCCCGGAGAAGCGATGCCTGAGGCACCGTGGCTGAGGCGGTCTCCCATGGGACTATCACCTCGAGGAAGTCCACGAGCCCCCGGTGCTCCGCTAACGCCTCCTTCGCCGCGTCGGACGGCGTGTTGACGGTGAAGAACCCGTAGCTGTACCCCAGGTCACGCATCTCCGATAGGCGGCTCCGGGTCACGGGGTCCAAGAGGTCGCCCAGGGGGAGCCTCAGCGTCTTGACGCCGGTTTCCAGGAGACCCAGCAGCGTGTAGTCGTTCCACGCCTTCTTCCTGACGAACTCGTCTATGGGGCCGTTGTAGGGAAGCGTGACGGCCTCGGCTAGGGGGTGCCTGAGGTGTACGCCTAGAGGGGTTGCTGGGCCCCAGACAGGCTGCGGCTCCAACGTTTCAGGCTTCTCATCGGGTCCGAGGGTCTCCCCGTGCGACCTGTGGATCCTTGCAGCGTGTCCTTCCTCGTATACCTCAACTGTGCAGTACCCGAGCTTGGCTGCGTCGTTTCTTCCGTGCTCGTCGGCGGCTTCCACCCTGAACATCTCGGCGTAGTCCTGCCTGACGAAGCAGGTGGAGAGCAGGCTGTGGATCCTCGTTTCGCCGTACCGCTTGTACCCGTAGTGGTGCACGTGGCCCGTGAAGAGGGCCTCGACGCCGTGCTCCTCCAGGAGGCCTAGGAGCCACGTCCTCGCGGGCTCTTCGATGTTGTCGTAGTTGCTGGGCTCGTGGGGCATGTAGACGTAGGGTGGGTAGTGGCTGAACAAGTGGATACGGGTCCCCCTGTGTTTCTCCAGATCGGCCTCAAGCCACTCTCTCTGCTCTGCCTCATGCGGGAGGCCGGAGCCGAAGATGGGGCTGTTTACGAGGACGAAATGGACTCCACGGTGGTCGAAGCTCTGGTAGAGTGGTCCATAGTACTCAATGAACTTTTCTTGGTAGGACTCGTTCACGACGTGGGACGGGACCGTGGGGTTGTCCTTGTCGCCGACGTCGTGGTTCCCGGGGACGTAGTAGACGGGCTCCTCGATCCTGCCCATTATCTCGTTGGCTACCCTCGACGCGGAGCCGTAGGTGGGTAGGTGGGGCACCGGGTGGACCACGTCGCCGAGGTGTACGACCAGCTCCGGTTGGTGGCTGTTCACCTGCTCGGCGACCCATCTGGCCCGGTCGTTAGTGAGTAGGTTGGTACGCCATGGGCTGCTGCTCTCACCTGGCGGCCTGATATGGGTGTCAGACACTATCGCGTACTTGAACAACGGCTCAGGGTGACGGTTACCCAACACTTGCACCTATATTATTTGGTCTTGCTCTGCGCATAAAGCAGACGGTGTCTTGACAACGCTTTGTATCTGATTTAGATAATTATAATAACGTTAGCACCAATTTACGAATGGTGTTGTTTGTTGAGTGAGTTCAACGTAAGGGACG
>CAYPNN010000114.1:0-5789 GCA_964412065.1 uncultured Candidatus Bathyarchaeia archaeon | reverse complement strand
ACGCTAAGCCGTCCCGGCGTCTTCAAGCTTAGGCCAGCAGAGGTGAGCTACATGAGCGGTGGAGAGACCTGCGGCGAGGTTTCGGATCGTCCCACGGTTGAGACAGGGCCACCGGGCCTGGTTCAGGCAGGCTTCACGTTGAGGGGGGACCTGGTCAGGTTGATCGACCTGGCCGCGGAGGGTAGAGGTGAGGCTGTGGTGACCGCCGCCACTCTCGTCGTCGGCGCCTTGGTTCTGCTGAACCTGGCGTTGACTGTCAGAAGGTGGAGGCTCGGCGCGGCTCCTTCGCTAGAACCCGTATAGCTCGACGAGCCTCAGCGTGTATCGGAGCCCCTCCCTGACGAGTATGCAGCCCACCGACAGCAACGCGAGTAGGTCGGCCACGTAGAGGGCTCCTCCCCTCGCCCCCGTGATGAAGAAGTAGAGGTACTCGGAGGATATTACGACGCATATGAAGCCTAGCAGCATCTTCACCTGGTTGTAGAGCAGCGTCGCCTCGTCCTTGTCGTCCAGGTCCTTGAAGTACGTTCCCATGTGTCTCGTGAACGGAGTGGGCCCGCAGCAATTTATTCGCGGTGTGACAAAACCCGTTTTGCTAAGGTAATCGAATGAAGGCTTTCAAAGTCGGGTTGGAGGGGGCTCACATGATGATCCTGCCGTCTACGATGCGGGCGCCGTCGGGGTAGGCGAGGATCGGGTTCATGTCCAGCTCCTTTACCTCGGGGCACTCCATGAGCATCTCGCTTGTCTTGACCAGTATGTCGGCGAGGGCCTCCTGGTCGCATGGAGGCATCCCACGCGCACCCTCGAGGATCTTGTAGGCCTTGATCTCCTTGATCATCTCTCTGGCGTCCACCACGTCGATGGGGGCGACGCGGAAGCTCACGTCCTTGAGGATCTCGACGAAGATGCCGCCCAGCCCGAACATTAGGGTGGGCCCGAAGGTGGGGTCGGTGGTGCTTCCGACGATGATCTCGGTGCCGTTGGGCGCCATCTCCTGGACGAGCACGCCGGTGATATCGGCGTCCGCCTTGTAGTTCTTGGCGTTCTCTATGATCCTGTTGAAGCCCTCCCTGATGCCCTTCTCGTCCTCGACCCCCACGATGACGCCGCCCGCGTCGCTCTTGTGCAGGATCTGGGGGCTCACGATCTTGAGGACTATGGGGAACCCTATCCTCTCGGCGGCCTCGACTGCCTCGTCCTCCGTCTTGGCTACATGTATCTTGGTGACCGGCATACCGTAGAGAGCGAACAGCTTCTTTGCCTCGTGCTCGTAGAGGAAGTTCCTTTCCTCGGCTTTGGCTGCCTCGAAAATCTCTGAGATCGCTTTGTCTCTCATCAAGCGCACCTCTAATCTTTCATGTATGACCCGTCTACGATAATTTAAAGAATCCGCCGAGAGAAAGGAACATGTTTTCCATCCGCAAGTGAGGACAAAGATGTATGTGAATGCGTACGGATGGATGTAACACCAAGCTAAAACCATAGTAAGGCGCCGTGCAAAACCCTATAACCGATCATCGTCGTGAACGATTATCCACGGGACGCCCAGATGCTGAGCCAATGGCAGATCATCATGATCAACACGGCGATATTCTTCGGCCACTACGTGATGATATCGTCCGCATTGAACTTCCAGTTCGGGAACGGCGGCATCCCAACGTCATGAAGCAGGGGGTCGGGGTCCTGCTGATCGGCACCAAGTGGATAAAGCTCATAGACATCTTCGATGACCTGATCATGGGCGCCTTCCTAATATTAGTCATGATCTACAGGCCGAGGGGGCTCTTGCCCGAGAAGAGCCTAAGCATAAACGGAGTGGACTACGTCGGGATAATGAGGGACGAGCCTAGATCCGGTGACTCCTCTGGCGGCTCATCTGCTCCTTGATCCATTTCGCGGCCTGTATCAGCAGCGGGTTAGGCGTGGTGACTATGGGTATGTCCCTGGGTCCTATCTTCAGCGTCGGCCTGTACTCGGGCAGCGGAGCGTAGATGACGCTGGCCCAGTAGATGCGTCCCTGCTGCCGCTCCTTGAGAAGCTCCTTGGTGTTGAATGGTAGAGGCATGTGGTAGAACACGACGCCCTCAGCCCAGTTCAGTATGACCGGCCTCCCCGCTTCCTGTATCAGGGCGCCCGTCTCGGCGAGCTTGTCCAGGGAGTACTCAACCATCTCAAGGATGATCAGCTCCTCCGCCGGCTTGTAGGTGATCTTCATCAGTCCCAAATGAGGGTGGGTGTCTAAATAACTTCACCCTCGACCAGCTAGGAAGTCGATGATCGTCCCCATGTGGACCCTGGCTGTGGTCGCCAGATCATCCAAGGTGATGTGCTCGTCCACCCCGCCCATCCCGTAGACCTTGGGGCCGTACGAGACCGCCGGTACACCCAGGAGCCTCCAGAACCGGCAGTCGGTGCCCCCGGAGGTGAAGCTCAGGTAGGGCTCCCTGCCCGTTGTCTCGGCGTGGTTCGTCTGGAGATGCCTCACTATCCTTGCCTCCGGCGGCGTGTAGGTGGACCCTGTGAGTACTGATTCGTGGCGGCCCCACTCCACCTCCATGCCCCCATCGACTCGGTGGACCTCTTCCTCCACCCTTCTCCTCATCTCCTCGGGGCTGATCCCGAGGGGCAGCCTGACGTCCACCTCCGCCTCGCACAGCGCAGGCACGATGTTGTCCTTGGCGCCGCCTCGGATCACCCCCACGATCAGGTACCGAATGTATTCATGCGGTAATAAGAAAAAAGGGTTCCCAGAGGGGCTCTACGTGTTGAGCCTCTTGACTAGCTCAGCGACCCTTGCCCCCAACTTTCGACAAACCTCTGCGTCTGCGTCGTCGGGCGCCCCCACGGAAGTGGCTCCATAGTGGTTCTTGCTTGAGGTTCCCTGTACGATCATGCCGTGCACCATTAGTGCCTCTAGAAGCGCCATTATGGTGGTCTCGCATCCGGTGTGGGTTCCCCCCGCGCTGCAGAAGGCGCCTCCCACCATCCCCTCCAGCTTGCCGTGGAACTTCACGGACTCGTCGATGAAAGCCTTGATCTTCGCGGAGGGCAAGCCATAGTAGACGGGCGAGCCTAGGATGAGGCCCTGGACCTTCAGAAGCTCGTCCACGTTTGCCTCGTCCACCTTCCTCACGACGGGCTCCACCCCGGCTCCCTCGACGCCTGCGGCGACGGCTTGAGCCATCTTCTCCGTGTTCCCCGTCTGTGAGTCGTAGACTATGAGCACCTTCACCTTATTCACCTACGCAAGCTTCTCAGCGGCGTGCTCCACCGCGTAGACGCCTTTCACCTCTCCGAAGTAGAGGGTGTGCAGGTCCCTGCTGGGGTACACCGAGCCCTCTATAGCCTTCTTTAGCTGTCCCGGCCTCATCTCGTTCCTGTAGACTATATCGCACTCGAAGTGGACCGGACAATCCTGGATGTAGGGCGCCTCCACGTCTACGCCCTTCGCGGCCGTCATGCCCAGCTCCTTGAACTTGTCCACGTCGCGGCCCGACTTGGTGCCGCACACGTCGAGCCACTCCTCCATACCTTCGCGGGGGAGACAGACCGTGAAGCTGTCCGACTCCTCCAGTAGCTTGTGTGTGTGCCTCGACAGCCTAACCGCCACCACGAAGACCGGTCTCCTCCACATTGTCCCCAGGAAGCCCCACCCTATGGTCATGGCGTTGGGCTTGCCGTCCCTCCCCTCGGAGACGAGGAACAGGCCGTCGCCTCTCATGAGCCGGTTAGCATCCACGACGTACTTGAACTCGTCAACCTTTTTCCTATCCAAAACAGAACACCATCAAAGAGAGAGGCTGATACCGTTTATCTTTTCCGGGATGTACGTCGCCGCTGTACGGCTAGGTCACATAACCGTAAACAGTGGCGCGTGTGAGACCAAACCGGCAGGGTCCAGGTGGAGAAGCCGCGTAGAGCAAGCGTCATGCTCAGCCCGCTGCAGAGGATCAGGTTAATCGTCACAGGGGCGGTTCCTACGTCCCGGAAGTCACGGCCCGGGTGGAGCGGGAGCCTCCAGTTCTATGCATTCAAATGCCAGGCGCACGGCCTCGTGGAGAACTACCCACAGGGATACGAAAGGGTCCTCATGTGCCCACACTGTGAAAAATAGTGCGCCTGAAATAGAGCCCAGATATAGAAAACAGCGCCTAAAGAGTCTTATATCATGATAGTTGTACAGCATCCAGTGCGGATATCCACGTGATGAAATGTCGTTCACAGAGAAAATCGACGTGCTGGACCTGCTGATAAACATTCTTAGGGAGCACGAGGAGAAACTCGACGAGCTCGTCGAGCGGCTGGAGATAGTGAGCCAGACCATCCAGAGGGACCCCGCGCTGAGGAGAAGCCTGCTCGAGTACGAGGTTGGCGCCCCAGAGATGGATGAAGAGGTGGGGGTCCAGAGCATACTGGTGGTCGACGACGACAAGTCGCTGGCAAACACGTTCAAGCTGGTGCTTCAGAGCGTCGGGTTCAACGTGGATACGGCGATCACAGGCCTCCAGGCGCTCTACAAGGCTAACAGGAAGAGATACGACCTGGTCATCCTAGACATAAACCTCCCCGACATGCTCGGTGACGAGGTCGCGGAGAAGATACGTGAGAACAGCGACGACGTGAACATCATCATGATCACAGGGTACAGCAGCTTCAAGGACGAGGTCAACGAGGAGGAGCTGGGCATCAGGGAGGTGCTCATGAAGCCCATCCCGCCCGAGGACCTTGTGAAGATCACAAAGAAAGCTCTGCTTAAGGAGCAGGGATAGCCTAGACTATTCCTTGTTAAATAATGTACACGCTGTCTATTCTCTCGAAGTCGCGGACCAGCTCCAGGTCCAGCTCAGACTCAAGCTCCTCGTAGTCCTCATCCGAGAGGTTCGCCCACGGCCCCGTCAGGGCTGCCTCCACCGTCGGGTGGTTCTTCCCGAAGTTATCCTGGCACACCTTGTACGTGAGCTTCCGCACCTTGCGTTCATCTGTGAACCCGAGTGAGTGTAGGTACTCGTGCACCAGAATGGCGAAGACTTGGGCCTTCTGTTTCTGGCTCTTCGTGGAGCCAAGCAGACGCCTGTTGAGCACTATGTCGTTTGTGCCGAGGGGGTGAAACGCCCCCAC
This sequence comes from uncultured Candidatus Bathyarchaeia archaeon, assembly GCA_964412065.1. Lineage (GTDB taxonomy): Archaea > Thermoproteota > Bathyarchaeia > TCS64 > TCS64 > RBG-16-57-9. Next base: position 668 of record CAYPNN010000114.1, on the reverse strand, counting down.
CCTGATGGGCAGGTTACCCAGGTACATCATGAGCCCTACGCGGTGAAGCCCAAGGCTTCTCTGTACCGCCTTCTTCACCAGGGCGAAGATGTCTCCGTAGCTCTGGGCCTGATCTAGTTCAACGGGCAGCGTCAGCTGAGTGCCTCCTATACTGCTTCCACAGATTTGACTGCGGGGATCTTCTTCTTGAGGTAGTTCTCTACTCCCCACTTCAGGGTCATCTGGCTCATGGGGCAGCCTGCGCAGGAGCCGGTCAGCCTTACCTTCACCGTTCCGTCATCCATGATATCTACCAGCTCCACGTCTCCTCCGTCTACCTGGAGGTGTGGCCGAATCTCCTCAATTGCCTGCCGTACCTCTTCCTTCAAAAGCTACCACTCTCAAGAGAGAGATTTTGATACTATTTAAACGTTGACCGCAACAAATTTTCCCCACGTAATCCAATGTTACGTCCCTACACCTCGTTAACCCCATCCCATGATTCCTCAGGATAAACCCTTATGAGCCGCCCAGAGTACCTAGTGTGTAGACTCAGGCTCTACACTATTTGTTTTCTATGCGAAACTGTTATATTGTCACGCCTCGATAGAAAGGAAGTCAAGGTGATAAAGGTGACAGGTGACTGTAAAACAGGTTCGTGTTTACTCGCCTGGCTCTATCGCTAACCT
>CAYPNN010000113.1:0-5797 GCA_964412065.1 uncultured Candidatus Bathyarchaeia archaeon | reverse complement strand
GTACAGGACTGCCCTCGAGGAGTCGTTCCCCGAGGAGATGAGGATCATAATAGGCGACCGCGAGACGGTGTACAGGAAGAGGATGAGCCTGCGCTACGGCGAGAACCCTCACCAGCCAGCCGCGTTCTACGCGCCGCAGGGGATGCCCCTCACCGTCGGGGACGTGGAGCTGCTGAAGATGGGTAAGCGGGGGCTCAGCATGACCAACGTCGAGGATGTGAACAACAGCCTCCGCATCGTCAGCTACTTCGAGGAGCCCGCCTGCGCCGTGATGAAGCACGTGAACCCAAGCGGCGTCGCCGTCCGCAACAGCCCAGGTGAGCACCTGAGGGAGACCTACGCAAAGGCAAGAGACTGCGACGCCTTGGCGGCGTTCGGCAGCGTCGTGGGCTTCAACACCGTGGTGGACGCGGGCACCGCCGAGGAGATAATGAGCAGCTACGTCGAGGGCGTGGTGGCCCCAGGCTACGAGGACGGATGCATGGAGCACTTCCGACTGAAGAAGGACATACGCATAATGCAGGCGGACGGCCTCGACGCCATAAGCAGGTACGTGGGTGACCCGATGGAGCCTCTGGACATCAGCGTCCAGATGGACGGCAGCGTAGTGCTCCAGGCCCCCATGCTCACCAAGATCAGGGGCCCAGACGACCTACGGTTCGTGACCCAGCGCGAGGCCACGCCTCAGGAGGTGAAGGACTTGCTTTTCAGCTGGTACGTCTGCATGAACGTACGCAGCAACGGCGTCGTGCTCAGCAAGAAAAACGCCACCATAGGCGTCGGCACCGGCCAACAGGACAGGGTAACAGCGGTGAAGCTGGCCCTGGACAAGGCGGAGATGAGGGGACACGGGGACGCGATACCAGGTTCCGTGCTCGCGTCGGACGGCTTCTTCCCGTTCAGGGACAGCATCGACCTCCTCGCCGAGCACGGGGTCACGGCGTGCGTCCAGCCAGGCGGCAGCGTCAAGGACAAGGAAGTCATCGAGGCGTGCGACGAGAACGGCATAGCCATGGCGTTCACCGACGAAAGATGCTTCCGCCACTTCTAACACCATAAAAACCTAGTTCCAAGTGACAAGGATGTTGAAATTCTCATTATAACTATAGTTAATGGGAATATAAATTCTCGTCTATATGCGGGGAGTGGGGTTCCCACACGTTTTTACTAGTAATAAGAGTGCCTATAAAAGTCAGCGCGTGCACGTGCGCATAAACTTTAATCATTCTCTGAATAATTACGCCATGAGAGAGGGAGAAAATGTCAGGTATAAACAAGAAAATTAAGGGATGCGGGTTTCATCACGTCTCTATGAAGGTTAGAGACTTGGATAACTCGATCAGGTTCTATTCCGAGGGACTTGGCTTTATTGAACGATTCTCTTGGGGTTAGGATCCGAAAAGGACTGTCCTCATGGACACTGGGGATGGGAATTACTTTGAGATTTCTCAAGGTACCCCCGATTAGGTATATGGAGACGGTGTTTTTCGTCATTTTGCTCTGAGAGTTGATGACTGTAATGCTGCTCTTGAGGTCGCACGGACTACTGGAGCTGAGGTTACGGTGGAGACCAGAGACGTAACACTATCCAGTGAGTCACCATTGCAGCTGCGGATTGCATTCTTCAAGGGACTTGACGGAGAGTTAATCGAGCTATTTCAAGATGATCAAACATAAGTTGCGCACGCACTATTCCACATCGTAAAAGTCCACCTACTCTCAGCCTACGATTACTTAACCAAATAAGTTACTACTATCTTTTTATTTCTCGTCAGGCGGCTTGACATCCTTAAAGATTAAGTATATGAGGCTATTTGTGATTTAGATTTACTGGTAGGATTCGTCTTGTTCTAAATATTTCATATGTTAGTTATCACTCGCGCGCTACATGATTGAAGAATTTACGCGGGTTTTTTTAAAAGACATATACTTTTTAACGATCACCTTAAACAGTTGTTGAATGAAGCTCAAGTCATTTGTCCCAAGAGATATTAGCTTATCTGACGATTTCGTTGGATTTCCATTAATACATCAGGACTTGTTTGACATTGTGAAATATCTTGGTCACTTAATTAGGATAACACAAGAGGGAAAAGACGATTATAAAAGAATGCTAATAGCAGCTGAAAGTGGCTCATTGTTTCTTGGTCGTACAGGTGCAGGTAAAACTCATGCTCTTCACTGCGTGGTAAATGAAGCCATCAAATTGGATTATTTTACAGTTGACGGCAGTTTAATGCTAGGGAAAACAGTAATTGACCCAATAGATGTTCGAGAGTTTTTTGATTCATGCAGAGTGATGGCAGAGGAAAAACCACTTCTAATTGTATATGACGATGCTAGACAAATTCTTGGTTCAAGGCATCAAGGGATGAATCCAGAGTATGGAAACAACAACCAGGAAACGAGACCCATGTTGTCGGAGTTCAGGAGACAGATTGACGGGCTTCAATATTATGTTAACCCAGTCTACATCATCGTGACCTCAGCCACGCGTATCTGGCACATCGACCGGCAGATAGCCAGACGATTCTCAAGATACATAAGATTCCCAAGACCCGAAGACGAAAGCAGGAAGGACTTATTCAACTACTACCTCAATAAATTCGGTCATAAACCAGAAAGCATAGACATAGAAACACTGTCCTTCTTAACTGATGGTATGCTCGCAGGTAAAATCGAGGAAACTGTATCGAAGGCAAGTTATAAGGCAGATATGAATGAGGAAAAGCTAACCAATAAGCACCTAGTAATGGAAATCATAAGGTATCTTCAGGGTCCACCATCTGACACCTACCTCACCTATGAAAAGAAAATAAACATCGCATATCACGAGTTTGGTGGACATACTTTACCCGCCTACGCTGTAGGATTAGAGCCCATCCTAGTAACCATAACGCCGTCAGCTGATGGTACATATGGTAAAAACTTCCACAGACACTCGGAAAGAGTGCCTCCCTCGTCGGCAAAATTCTATTTCGCTAACGTAATCACCGGTATGGGAAGTACTGCAATATATCAAGAGGTAGGAAAAAGTAGAGAGGAGGGAAGAATGGGTGACTTGACCGGTTCATCAAAATCCGCCCTCGACCTGTATGCCTTGAAGAACCCCCTGGTTAAGATGAATCTTAGAAGCGAAGACACCTATCTTTCTCTAGGCCTGTTCAGTGAAGAGAACAAGATGGAGATCGAGGAAGAGATACAGAAAATCAAGGACGCCGCACTTACAATCGCACGGAACATCATAAGGAACTACAGAGACGAAATAACCACATTCGTTGAAGAGCATCTATCTAAAAGAGAGATAATGGTGAGAAGTGAGATACTCCAAGTCTTAAGAGAACTTGGCGTAGAGCCTGGACAATACTATGAACAAATGTGTGACACACTCAAAGAACTGGAATACCCAGTTTAAATTGGAAACCTATACCTATACTCCCGTTCTATTCTTAGAAGCGTGCACCCATCATCACAACGCGCGCGCCTTTCAAGGTTTTATATGGAGCTGGGCGAAGGATTCCCATATAAAATACTAGTAAAAAGACGGTGAATTGCCCTAGATACTGCCAAGAACCTTAACCATAGGCACCAGAACTAGACGAATGGAAAGACCTGTAATTTGAAAGAGAACGATAGAATCAATAAAACATGGAGTAATCCATAATTTATTCAAGGAAACCTTATTTTTAATCAAGATCGAAGATTTTATCCTCACCTCTGGTTTAGATTGCACCCACCGCACATTCCACAAATGGATTGGGTATGAACTCCATTTTGTTAAGATAATGACTTGATAACTATATGACTAATTCAAACAATTTCTAATCGAGTATTGAAATTCTGTTATTCCATGTAACTAAGATATCAACACTGATCTAAATTTTTTCCCGAGATTACAAGTAACCTGACACAAACCCCAGAAACCCCCTATCATGCCTGAAAAACGCTTATTACAGGTTACTTGTAATAACCAACAAAAATCTGCGAACTACAGAAACGGAAACCGACACAAAGCCAGCTCACATCAGTGAGCCACATCAGGGTCCCTGACAAACAGAGCAAGGGCGAGCACCTGCACCGACGTCGCGGCCAGAAGGCTGTACCACGTGTAGGCGGGGTTCACAGCGTACAGCAGTCCACCCATGATTGACGCAGCCATAACCGGGACAGTGAACAGATACCCCATCCCAGGCCCCCCGGTGCCGCCGCCAGTCGCTCCCACCATCACGCTCCCCCTCCCCAGCGCCGCCATGACGCGGCCCCTCATCTCGCTGGGAACATAGTCGGCCATCAAGGCGGTGCTTGCAGGGGTGAACAGCGCCCCAGCCATGGCGACAGCCAAACGGATAAGCAGGACATGGTAGAAACCCTCCGCGTAGACTATCAGAGGCATCGAGAACAGGGAGACCAGCAACGAGGCGAGGAGGTTCCTGGTCCTCCCGTACCTGTCCACCAGCACACCGGCCGGGAACGTCAACAGAGTCTTGAGGATCGTCTCCAACATTATAATCAGCCCCCAGTCCAGACTGGACAACCCAACCTCCTCGACCACGTAGACGACCCAGAAAGGACTAGACACCGCGTTGCCGATGAAGCCCATGAGGACGACGAAGCCGAGAGCCTTGACGGAACGGGGCAGCCCCCGCACGAGCTCTGAGACCCCGCTGTACGTCTCACGGAGGATCACCCCCAGAGAGGGGAGGGCGTCGTAGCCCGCCGCCTCCCTAGAATCCTCCATGTAACGCGAGACCAACACGGCGATTACGAGGCTTGAACAAGCGAGAAGCCCGTACATGACCCTCATCCCCACGCCGACGCCGAGCGCCTCGAGGAGCATGCCGGCGATGTATGGGCTGAACAAGGAGAAGCCTGTGGCTACCGAGTTCATGGCCGCTATGCCTGTCCCCCGGTTCCCAGGGGTGAGAGAGTCCGCCAGGATGGCGGAGGTGGGCGGGAACTGGAACACCATGAAGCCCTGGATCAAGGACCCCAACGCGATCCACTCCCAGCTCGGAGCGAAAACATAAAGAAGCAGGCTCGCGGCCGAAAGGTAGCCGGCCAAAGCGATCAGCCTCACCCTGCTGGTCCTGTCGGTCAGATAACCTGAGATAGGGAACATGAGGAGCCCCGCCAAGGGGCTGAGGCTGTTCACTACGCCGATCTGTGACGAGGTGCCGCCCACCTCGAGGATGAAGAGCGAAGCGTATGGAAGCACCATGCGCCTGAAGAACATGCCCAGCGACTGACGCACCGTGAGGACGAGCATGTTATCGCTCATGAAGCCGAGTCGCTCACGGACGTGTTCCACCGGATGAACCCACTGTAACGGCTGATCGACCACTTAAAGGGTTTAAGCTGGGCCGCGCCAAAGAGGGCTGGTGCTGCAGTGGGGGCCGCCCAGCAGGTCCAGGTAGCCGCTCCTCCACTCGCGCACAGTCACCCCGTGGTCCCTGAGCGCCAGGTTGGTCCCCCTGTTCCGGTCGTAGGCGATGACGACCCCGGGCTTCACCGTCACGATGTTCGCGGCGCCGCGGCTCTGCTCCATCATGGCCTCCAGCAGGTGAACGACGTCGAATGGGTCCTCGGGGACGCCGCCAACATAGATGATTCCGTCCTTCTCCAGCTTGCCCTCCTCGATGAGGAAGTCTAGGAAGCTCTTCTCTGTCCTAAGAGGCTCAGGGCGGCCGCCATTGTTGACGTAGATAGTTGTCCTGCCGAGGTTCCTGAAGTGGTCGGGGTGGACGAGCGGCGCCATGGGTCTCCCGTGGGCCTCGCTCTGGGCCCTCAAGGCCTCAAG
>CAYPNN010000112.1:0-5817 GCA_964412065.1 uncultured Candidatus Bathyarchaeia archaeon | reverse complement strand
CCCGGACCATGACCAAGTTGTCGCCGAGGCGCGAGGCGATGAACCTTGCATCCTCCTCGTGGACGTAGACCTGGGGGTCAGACCGCTCCAGGATGAGGAACACCCCCATGACGTGGTCGTGGTGGGCGTGGGTGATCACCACCTTTTCGACGTTGGAGGGCTCGATCCCCAGCTCGGACAGCTGGGGCCACACCGGGTTCAGGGTGTTGCCGACGCCGGCGTCGATGACCGTCGCCTTCTCCCTGCCGACGACGTATATGTTGCTGCAGAGCCCCTCGCCGACGATGAGGGACACCCCCATCAGGGCCTCGGCGTAGTCTCCGAGTCGAATGATCTTCGGCAAACGGGATCGTGAAAGGGAGTGTGCGACGGGTTATAATTGTTGCTAGTGGGTCTTCCTCAGCCTCACCCTGAGTAGGAGGTATCCGCCGTCGTAGTCTGACTCCACGTCATCCACCAGGCTGTTAGACGGGAGGTCGTAGACCCTCATGAAGCCTTTGTCCTTGGCGCTGAGGAGCCTGAGCCTGCCGTCGTCTTCCTCTACGTAGATGCTTCCCTCCAGCCCCTGCGGTATCTCCGTGGTTATCATGTACTCGATGGTCTCGTAGAAGCTGCTAAGCGGGCCGCCGTCCTGGATGGTATATATCTCCTCATCCCAGCCCCTGTAGCCGCCGCGCCTCAGAGTGAGGTAGACAGGCAGCAGCGTCGACGCCATGAACAAGACGAAGAAGACCATGCTCACGATGAAGGCGGCTGTCCCACCCGTGCCAGCGAAGAAGAAGGGGAAGAAGACGAACGTAGCCGTTGAAGGCGTCACCGCCCAGGCCACGACCATCAGCCCCACCATGATCAACCCGAAGCCAGCCACCAGCAGAGAGGGCCTGATGCTCGTACCGCGTCTCGCCTTGGATAAGCCAGAGCACTTTATGCAGGCGTCGGCGTCATCGTCGTAGCACCTCTCGCATACGAACCTGTTGCATATGCGGCAGAGGATGTCGGCGCCGTCTCCGCCGCACGCGGCGCATTTCCTGGTCATTTATCTGTTTACCATCCGATTAGGTCGGGCTTTATCTGTTTCGATACCATGTACAGCATTATCATCGCTGCTACAGCGAGGGCCGCTATTATCCATTTCCGGCCACCTCCCACTATGATGGGGATGGGGCCTATGAAGATTACGCCGACCGCCGCTGCGTCAACCTCCCCGGGACCCGCTCTGAGGCTAAGGTAGACCAGGTAGATCCCTAGGAGGGTGAGCAAGAAGCCTGCGAAGAGTAACCCGCTGGACACTTCCATCTAAAACACTCCCCCTATTGCCCGGGCTCCCTTTTCTTAAATCTTCCTACACGTTCCATAGGGCCGCCTTACCCATGTACTCGTGGATGTCCCACTCCTTGACGCGTATCCTCTCCACGTCCACGACGTAGATGCTGTGGATGCGGGCGTTCCTTATCTCCTCCAGGGTGACCGGGGGGCTGGTGTAGTACATGTCGCAGAGCGTCTTGAGGTGAGCCACCTCTTCCTCGGTCCTGAACCGGGGGGGCTTGGTGAGGCTTCCTGGTATCTGCATCACATAGTGGGGTGGGCTCGCCAGGACGAACTTGTTGGCGAAGCTGCTGTACCTGGTTATCTTGCTCGACACCCGCGCCCTCAGGTAGTTCATGGGGTCCAGGGCGTGGTCGGGGGGCACGAACCCCGTCTCCACCTCTACAATGAGGCTGCCGTACCCCTTCTTGGCGTATACGTCTGTGCTGACCCCGTTGAGGTTGTACTCTATCTCTACGTCGAAGCCGTCTTGGACTAGGTACATCGCGGCGACGAGCTCCAGGGTGCTGTGGTTGATCTTGACGACGTTCCTGCCGTTCATCTCGACGAGGTCGTCCCTTAGACGGAGGATCTTCGTGTACTCCTCTTCGTCGAGCTCGTCCCTCATCATATCTATGATGGTGTCGATGTCGCGGACGAACTCGTTCCCTATCCCAGTCTCCTCCTCAGCACTCCGGCCGATGCCGTGGGTAAACAAGAGCCTACCCTACTAATCTACTTTACGACAATCCCAAAATAATTGAATAATCTTTCGCTTTTTGTTTAATTCTCTGCGAAGGCTTAAAATCGATCTTCCGGTGAACAGGTAACGCCATGACCACTAGGAACGTTTGGCAGGTGTTCAGCGATGAGACCCCCGGCGTCGCCGAAGCTTGGATGAAAATGAGCAACGAGATCAACGTCGACGATGTCCTAGACCAGAAGACGACGCTCCTCGTCAGGATAGGCATCTACAGCGTGACGCGTGACCCTGTGGCGCTCAGCCACTTCGTCAGAGAGGCGTTCAAGGCGGGGATCACCAAGAAGGAGATGCAGGCCGCCGCGCTTCAGGCATGGGGCACTGGCGTCACCTTCTCCGAGCTGGCGATCCCGCTGATCAAGGAAGTCGAGGACAGCCTCTGAGCTTCCTCATCCCTATTTTTCCAAGGAACCCGAATCCTTCTACCCTGTAGAGATGGCTGACGCATCTGCAGTCGCTGCAGCCGAATCCCTTTACCGGCTGCCCATTCTCGGCTACCTTCTCCGCGATGCTGCACTCCAGTTTCTCGTCTGTCTCCACGACGTATATCTCCTGGATGATGGCGGCTGGCTCCCTGAGGAGGTAGTCTACATGCCAGTGGGTGACGGCGTGGCTGCCGATGCTTGTGAGTGTGTGTCTCTTTATGCGGGGCTCCAAGCTGTTGAGGGCTGAGCCCACGTAAACGTATTCTCCTTTGGGGAAGGTTATGTTGCCGAGGGCGCCCACCTCGACGGCTATGTCCCATTGGACGTTTATGCAGAGGCAGTAGGCACCCTTGGTTACCATGATGTATTGCTCGCGTGGCGTCTATATGACGTTAATGAGCTCCATGAAGTAGGGGAAGCCGAGGAGAGAGAGTCTAAGCCTTGAGGTATTTGTCAAACCAATCCAGCATGATCTGGAGCCGCCTCTTCCGTATGCTGGGCCGGGCGTTGCTCCTGAAGACGTGGCTGCCCTCCATGAACATGACCAGCCGGGTCTCCTTGCCCAGGTGCTTCAGGGCGGTATAGAACTCGATGCTCTGGTCCACCCAGCACCTGTAGTCGTTCCAGCTGTGGACGAAGAGCACGGGCGTGTTCACGTCCGTAGCGTAGGTGATGGGCGACTTGTCCACGTATACGTCGAGGTTGCTCCAGGGGCTGCCGCCTATCTGCTCCGGCGCGAAGTGGAACCCTATGTCGCTGGTGCCGAAGAACGCGGTCCAGCTGCTTATACCGTTCTGGCTCACCGCGGCCTTGAACATGTCCGTGTGGGTGATCACCCAGTTGGTCATGTAGCCGCCGTAGCTGAGGCCGGTGACGCCGAGGCGTTCACGGTCGATCCACTTGAACTCCCCCAGCGCGTGCTCCACGCCCTTCTTGAGGTCCTCGTAGTCCCATATGCCCCACTCGCCGCGGATGTCGCAGAACCTCTGGTCGTAGCCGTCGCTGCCCCTGATGTTGATGTAGATCACCGCGTAGCCCTCGGCTGCGTAGAGCTGGTGCTCGAACATCATGGAGTCGCCGAACTTGCTGCGGGGGCCGCCGTGGATATCCAGTATGGCTGGGTACTTCCTGCCCTTCCTCCATCCGTGGGGCTTCAGCACCCACCCCTCGACGGTGGTATCGTCTTTCTGGGTGAACTCGAAGCGCTCCGCCTCGCTGAGCTCTACGTTGGCTAGGAGGTGGTCGTTGAAACGCGTGAGGCGCGCCTCCTTCTCGTCGTGGATCCACATCTCAGTGGGCTTGTCGGTCTTGACGCGGGTGTACGCCACCTTCCCCTTTCTGACGCTGAACTCCTCCACGCTGAAGTCCCCGGAGGCCACGGGGTCGATGTGGCCCTGCTCCACTTGGACCCTGTAGACGCCGTACCTGCTGCTGTCCGATACGGGGAAGTAGATCATTGGTCCCTCCCAGACCGGTGCAGGTATGCCTGTTTGGGGGCTGCGTAGGTCGTAGTAGTGGCGGCGGCTGCACCCGCGGTCGAGGCTCTCCGTGAGGTTGGTGACCTCGCTTTTCTTCAGCGAGAGGACGTGTACCCCCCAGTGGGTGGGGTATCCGTGGCTGCCGTCGTGCCCCAGCACGGCTATCTGGCTGTCGTCCACCGACCAGCATATTGCCGAGACGGAGTAGCCGCCGAGGACTCGCTCGTGTTTACCTGTGGCGATGTCGTAGACGTAGAGGTCCGACTCGCTGGGTCTGAGCTGGCTCGCAGACTTGGCGTACGCCACCTTGCCGCCGAGGTTCCCGGGCGCGTAGCACTGGACGCTCTCGTCGCCGTGGGTGAGCTGCGTGACGATGCCGCTGTTTACGTCTACGACGTGTAGCTGCTTCGTCCGGTAGTAGGTCCACCCCTCGGCGTTATACCAGATGGGTATCCTGTCGATGACCCTGACATCAGGGTCCTCCTCTCCCACATCGGAGACGAAGTATACCTTGGTGCCGTACATGTTCCAGGTGGGCTGAGATACGCCTCCCCTCATCTTCGTTATGAGCCTCGGCTCACCTCCCCAGACCTGTGTTACCCAGAGCCCTTTACCTTTCTCGTCTTTTTCCATCTCGCGGCGGCTCGTGAAGAGTATCTGCTGGCCGTTGGGGCTCCACCTTGGGTCCGCTGGGTTTCCGCCGCTGTAGTACCTGATGGGGTAGCCGTTGCCGCTGTCTATGACCCATATAGTGGTGGCGTACTCGTCGTCCATCGGTTTCGTGACCACGAACGCCAGCTTGGAGGAGTCTGGGCTCAGTTCGGGGCTGCTGATCATGTTGAACTTGGTGAGGTCGTCAAGCTCTAGTCTGCGCGCCAATGCATTCGCCTTCCAACACGGAAGATTAACTCAAAGAAGTTATTAATGATAGGGATGCGTGTTCCATAATTTTAGTCTGAAAAATGTAAAATCGGTGTAGACGCCAGTATTTGTAGGTAATCACGTTGAGCATAAGGGAGATGGAGCCCTTCCCGCTGTGCGAGGACAAGATATACTTCAACAACGCGGTCATCGGGGCTGTCCCCGAGTCCACCATAAGGGTGGTGGAGGAATACTGGAGGGACTACGCCAAGACCCTGAGAGGCGAGGCTGACTGGGGGGAGGGCCTGTCAAAGTACGCCGAGAGGAAGAGGAACAGCAAGAGATTGTTCGCGGAGGTTCTAGGGGCAGGGGAGTCCGAGGTGGCCTTCCTGCCCAACGCCAGCACGGGCATGAACACCGCGTTCAGCATGATCCCGTTCAGGCGCGGCCAGAACCTGGTCCTCACCGACCTGAGCTTCCCCATGTGCGCCGCCGTGGCTAACAAGCAGAGGGAGAAGGGCGTGGAGCTCAGGTTCATAAGGCACAGCGGCGGCGTGGTGGAGACCGAGCAGTGGGAGGAGGCAGTAGACGACGACACCGCCGCGGTCATGGTGGACCAGGCGGGCTGGTTCAACGGCTTCCTCCACGACATCAAGGCAATCGCCGACGCAGCCCACGACCACGGCGCGTACCTCGTGGTGGACGGCACCCAGTCAACAGGCGCCATCAGGTGGGACATCCGCGGCAAGGGAGTCGACTTCCTCGCGACGAGCTGCTACAAGTGGCTCTACGGAGGCCCCTACAACAACAGCGTCGGGTTCTTCTACATGAGGGACGAGATCGTGGACGAGCTGCAGCCAGACTACGTGGGAGGCCAGACCCTCCCAGACGAGCAGGAGCTCAGGAACGTGACCGACGGGTTCGACGTCTACGACCTCAAACCCAAGAAGGGGTTGTCCCGCATCGAGATCTACAGCCAGGCGGAGGG
>CAYPNN010000111.1:0-5860 GCA_964412065.1 uncultured Candidatus Bathyarchaeia archaeon | reverse complement strand
CGTTCAGCTGGTTGAGGCTGGACACGTACTCCGCCGCCTCGTCGCTCATCTGCTGGTTCAGGCTGTACATGTAGCCGCAGGCCGACGCCAGCACGACGTTGATGACGAGGCTGAGCACCAGCAGCCGTCTGCCCCCGCCCCCACGCTTGACTGTTACCGTCTCCTCATCCGCTTCCCCGTCGATAACCATGGGTTCCGCCTCGGAAAACAGGCTGTACGACGCTTATTACGGGTTTTTCAAGATTACACCAAAATCGGCCCCAAACCCAGGGAAAAAGGATGAACTGTCTTCTTGCTGCGCATTCACCTTCCGAATGCCTGTCTAGCCTGGGATGACGGTGACGGCGCATGCGCTGCCCGCCTCCTGCACACCTTATTACGGAGGCCCATTGATTACATCTTGATGCATCATGAGCCGCGTCGGCCTCCTCCTTCCCAGCAGCAACACCACCATGGAGCCAGACCTCTACAGGATGGCGCCGAGGGACGTCACGGTCCATACCGCTCGCATGCTGCTCCGTGTCGTGACTCCCGAGGGCCTCGAGGAGATGGCGGGCGAAGCCACGGGGGCGGCGGGGCTCCTGAAGACTGCCTGCGTAGACATGATCGCCTACGGCTGCACGAGCGGCAGCCTCATCGGGGGCGTCGGGTGGGAGAAGAGCCTCAAGAGGAGGCTCGAGGAGGCTGCCGGGGTGCCCGTGGTCACCACCGCTGGCGCCGTGGTAGAGGGCTTGAGGACGCTGGGCGCGGAGAGGGTCTCCGTGTTCACGCCCTACACGGACGCGGTGAACGCCATCGAGAGAGACTTCCTTGAGGCCCACGGCTTCAAGGTGACAACCATGAGGGGCATCGGCCTCACGGACAACCAGATGATAGGCAGAGTCCGCGGGGAGCGGCTTGAAGCCTTCATCGCCCCTGCCCCCGGCTCCGACGCGGTCTTCGTCAGCTGCACCAACCTCCCGGTCGTCGACCTCATAGAGAGGCTGGAGGAGAGGCACCGGCTGCCCTTCGTCACCAGCAACCAGGCCACCATGTGGGCCGCCCTACGGGGGCTCGGTGAAAGCAGTCTGGACGGCTACGGCGAGCTGCTGAGAGAACACGTGTCACCTTGAAGCCCCCACATGACCGATTCTGGGAATGTTGGGTCACCAGCCTCCAACCCTGTCGCTAGAAACGTTTGATAACCCTCAACCAGTCGTCTAGATCATGATGCGGTTACCCCCTCTTCACTCGATCCCGTCGCCCACGAGCCACCTGTGCGGCCTCGCCTGGGTGGACGGCTGCCTCTGGTACAGCGATGGAAGGGAATCCACCATCTACAAGCTGGACCCCGGGGACGGCGAGACCCTCAACGTGCACCGGATACCCAACGTGAACGCCAGCCTCTCCTACGACGGCGGCTGCCTTTGGCAGGTCACGGGCGAGGGATACCTCACCGGCCCTAAGGGCGTGACCAAGATACACCCGGAGTCGGGCGCGGTCGTTGAGGTCATAGAGCTCGGCGAGGACAGCATGTACGTCGCGGGCGTCGAGGTGCAGGGCGACAAGGTGTGGGTGGGGTTGGAGCAGAAGGGAAGACTCCAGCAGCGGCGGCTCTACACCAACGAGATGCTCCGAGACTTCAAGGTAGAGCCCAGGATAGCCGGGATAGCGGCGGCATGCGAATCCTTCTTCTACTGCGAGTTCGACCAGCGGCTGCTCGTGGAGGTAGACCCGGAGACAGGCGGGGAGCTTGCACGGTACAGGCTGGAGGGAAACCCGACGGGGCTCACGTGGGACGGCGAAAACCTGTGGTACAACGACTACACAGGGAAAAAGATACGGAATGTAAAGCCGCCGATCTAAGAGACCAGGCTCGCAGCCCAGCTTGCCGCCCGCTCAAGCTCCCCGTCCTTCAACGGGCCCTCGGTGCCCAGCACGATGAAGCCCGTGGGCTCACCCACTAGCTCTCCGCCCTTCCTCACGAGCCTGTCGGCGATGGGCTTGGCGGCGTAGCCGAAGACGCTGACCATGAACCTCAGCACAGGGTTTTCGGTGTCCTCCTTGGCGATCCTGGTGTCGAACGCGGCTACTTTTACCCCCTTCAACCCGCCCGAGGGGATGTCCCTCAGGAAATCCTTGACGGCGTCTGACGGCCTGAAGGCACGGGTCGGGGAACCGACTATCAGGTAGTCTAGCCCTGGGAACTCCTCGGCCTCGACGTCTCCTGGGTGCTTCACGGGGACGTCGTCGCCCAACGCCCTCCCGATCTCCTGGGCCACCTTCTCGGTGTTCCCGAAATACGAGTCATAAACGACTAGGGCCCTCATTCCGCGTAGCTTCTCTGATGCTTGAAGTTAAGTCTTTCTGAACAGGTGAGACGCCGAAAGCTGTATGGGGCTCATGATCAAGGTCTGCGGAGACCGGTTAATCACAGCTATGACGCTGTGTCCTGTGTTTATATTCAAATCGTTTGCTCTAATAAGGAAGCTGGGGTAGGTGGGCCGGGCAGGACTTGAACCTGCGACCTCCGCCTCGTAAAGGCGGCGTCCTGACCAGGCTGGACGACCGGCCCACACCACCAAAATGGGTATACATGAAACTTAAAACTGTTTCACGTCAGCCGTTCAGCAGCGCCTCCATCTCGCGGTGCAGGCTCCACAGCCGCTCTATCGCCGGGTGGTCTCTCCCCATCTTCTCGGCGATGTCGTCGATGGTGACGCCGATATCCACCTCGCACCTGCCCGCGATGAGCTTGTCCGCGTAGCACACTATCTTCTCCTCCAGGGTCTCCGGGACGTACACCCCTTCGGGCAGCCCGAGGGCGCGGGCCTCTTCCTCGGGTATGCCCGCCCCGACGTGCCTGTCCACTATGCGTGCCACCGGCTCCGCGATGCCTAGCCGCCTGACCATCCTCCCGCCCACCGCGGCGTGGTCGGTGCCGTGGGTCCTGCTGCGTCCGATGTCGTGCAGTATGGCGCCGATCTCCACCAGCTCCACGTCCACGTCGTAGCCCTTATCCTGGAGCCGCCGCGCCATCCTGACGGCTATCTTCGACACGTTTAGGCAGTGGTCGACGACGTGGCCTCGGCAGCCGACGCGGTGAAGCAGGTCGATCGCCTCATCCCTGGAGGGGATGCTCAGGTCTCCAGCTCCTCCTTGATCTCCGCTATCTTCTTCTCCAGGAACTCTATCACGGGCGTGTTGTCCACCCTGTGCAGCGGCTCCTCGCAGTAGGGGCAGTGGAACACCGTCTCCATGGCGTCCTCGAAGGTGGTGTTGGGGCACTGGGGGTTTCCGCAGTGGTAGAACTCGTGGGTGACCTCGTAGTCGAGCCTGGTCTCGAGCTTCTTCAGTATCTTCTGCTTGGTGCTGTGCACGTATGCCTCGACGAGCTCGGGCTGGAGGCTCCACTGGAAGATGAACCAACCCGTCTCCTTGTCCCTGAACCGTCTGTTGGTCACTAGGCTGTGGTTGTAGAACCTGTAGAGGAGCTTCCTCACCTCGTTTATCTCTATCTGTGTGACCTCCGTCAGCTCCTCGACCGTTATGTTCTCCCTCTCGTTCAGGACCTCGATTATCTTGACTCCGTTCTCTCCGCCGAGGACCCTCGCGATGTTGAACAGCGTCTCCTCGTTCACAGTGTAGATCGACGCCATGGCTTCTTCTAACCTAGATACTATGCCTGTCCGCGGTGTTTAATCTTTGCTGAGCGCCTCGACCTCCTTTCCGCGGCTCCTGGGCTTGATTCTGAGGCGGGCCCCCTCATAGATTCTCTCCAGCTCCTCGCCGCCGAAGAGCATGTGCAGGAACACCGCTAGGGCGCTCACCTCGCTGTGGGGCTGGGTCGTCACCGAGACGTTCCACTCTGCCAGGTCGTATACCTCGCGGGGCACCTTTGGGCCGCCGACCACCACGAGCTTGGGCTCGGTGCTCGCCCTGATCCCCTGGATGACCTCCTGTATCGGGAGCCCGTACATGGTTAGGTGCACCACCTCGCCCCGCCAAGCCTTGACCGTTCTACGCCAGCTATCGGTGTGCCGCACCGTGAACCCGCCTCCCCAGTCCTCCACCACCTCGGCGACGCTCTCCTCCAGGCTCGGGTCCCTGGTGCCCGCGTAGACGGCGCCGTCCGCCCCGAAGGCCCTGGCTGCCAGGAGTACGTGGGTGCTTATGCGTTTATCCCTCTGCGGACGGTGGCCCAGCCGGAGCACGGTGACGGTCATACCGGATAACTTCGCGGCGCCGTCTATTAATGTGCTCTGATGGTGCCCTTTTTATTGGCAGGGCCGTAGTTCCTTGGGATCGGCATGGCTGAGGCTGGGGGCGAGATACCTGCGATGCGGCTCATTCTCCGGAGGAGGCTGCTGGGGTACTTCGTTCCTGCGTTCAACCTGCCCCTCTTCGGGTGGAACCTCTACCAGATGCTCATGCGGGTCCAGAGCGGCGCCATCGAAGTCAACTCGGCGGAGTTTCTGGAGGAGCTCCTGGTCACGTTCAGCGCCCTCTTCCTCTCCGTAGCCATCCCACGCTTCTTCCCGGTCTACCAGAGCACATACAGGCTGGAGGAGGAGGGGCTGTCCATAACCCGCTTCCTGAGGGGGAGGAAGGTGCTCCCATACGGGGGGATCGAGAGGGCCGAGGTCTACCTCCGGGTGGACGAGAAGATAAGCGAAGACGCCAAGAAATACGCCGCGGACGCCTCCACGAGCTACCGTAAATCGGGCTTCAAGTTCAAGGACTACACCAACGCCGAGGAAACGATAATGACCCTCTTCGTCGGCCTCGACATATACATGATCAGCCCGGAGAAGCCCAAGGCCCTCCTCAGGGAGCTCAAGAGGCGCAACAGGAGGTTCACCGCCAAGATCGTGGAGCTCACGAGCCGCGGCAAGAGGATGCAGGAGCTGGGCTGATGCCCGTGGAGCCAAGCCCCGAGATTAGGCCGGTGTTCGCCTCCACCGTCTTGAAGACCCACCCCGAAGACTACTTCATAGTAAGCGTAGACAGGGCCGAGGAGGGGGGTGCCCGGGAGGCGTTCAAGGACCTGAAGCCGTGGGGCTCCGTCACCTACGGCCATGAGGAGGTCTCCGTGGTCCTCAACGAGGAGGAGTGGGAGAGGCTCAGAGGCAGGTTCAAGTCGAGCCGCGTCGAGGGGCCCTACACGCTGATCACCTTCGACATCGTCCTGGACCTCTCCCTGGTTGGCTTCCTCTCCGTGGTTTCCTCTGCGCTGGCCGATGAGGGGGTCAGCGTATTCGCCCTCTCCACATACCTCAGGGACCATGTGCTCGTGAAGAAGGTGGACGCCGGGAGGGCGGTCGCGGCGCTGGGGCGGCTCATCGAGAGATGCAAGCATTACTAAGTTTTAAGTAACAACCTGTATTTTTGTGGATGACTCCTTATCCACGGGACCATCGATGCATAATCGTATAGAATCCAAGACCCTAGCCTTCGCGGCCACCATGGCCGCCCTGGGGAACGCGCTGAGCTTCCTCTCCATCCAGCTGACGCCGCTGGCCCCCAACATACCGTTGGGCCCCGTGACCGTGTCCCTGGCGCTGGACCTGAGCCACCTATCCACCTTCATAGCGTCGCTCTTCGGCGGACCCGTCGTCGGCGGCCTCACCGGCCTCCTATCCGGGCTGGTGGCTGCCTTCGAGTTCGGGTTCAGCCAAGGCAACGTCGTGACGGGTATAGGCTTGCCGCTGGGCAAGGCCATGACGGGCGTCGCCGCAGGCTACGTCTTCCGTCTGCTCCACGCGGAGGGCAGCTCTCCGCGGCTGGTGGCTTCCACCGTAGCAGCGTATGTGCCGGAGTCCCTGCTAACCCTGGCTCTGTTCAGGTATGTGCTGCCGGTGGTCGCGGGCCTGCCCGCCGG
>CAYPNN010000110.1:2878-5919 GCA_964412065.1 uncultured Candidatus Bathyarchaeia archaeon | reverse complement strand
ATGTCTATTTTACCCATTCTAATTTTATCTAGTCGTTCCAAGTTTGTTTTAAAATGATTGTCAATCACTTTATCAGGTTCATCTTCAAGTTGTTTGATGAGGAGTTTGATAGCCTTGTATTTTTCACTTTTGCCTTCTATGAATGTTACATTTCCTTCAAATTGAACTGATTCATAATGATGCTCACATTTGCCTTTTTGATAGCCGAGGTCGATAAATGCTTGTCCCCACACAATAGGATTATTCTTCAATATCTCGATTTTTCTGCCTTCAGCTGCGCAGTGAAAATATATACAGTTGTTTTTTTCATCGTACCCATGATTAAGGGTTACAAGATATGGTTTATCTTCATAACTCATAGCAAGTGTCACATATCGGCAACCTCTAAGAATTTCCTTTATTTCAGATTGATTTGTAATTTCCTTGTCTTTTCTTCTTAAATGATACATAAAGTAACGATTCTGAAAATAATAGAACCCACTATTATTGTTTCAGTCTAAATCTTGCGGTCAATCATTTACTTTAAATTTTAATTCATTTTCCGTTTTGAAAATTAATATTTTATATATATCTAATTTACGGATTCAAACATGGATGTAAAACAACAATAAATAATTTAAAGGAAAGTCCATATTAAAAATTATTTCAATAAAATAAACCGAAATATGAGCTATTTTGGTAAAAGAAGCTTTGTAGCGGGGGGTAGATTTGAACTACCGACTCCATGGACCATGTTCAAGCAGAACAGCAGCCAACCAACAGCCATTCAGAACCAGAACACACACAAAACCAACACGAAAACAGCCCCGAAACAGAAAACCAACAAGAAAAACACGGCAACAACCCCAACCCCAGGGCAGGGGGGAGGGGGTCAACACAAGAACACACAGCGAGACGATGGTAGCGGGGGGTAGATTTGAACTACCGACCTTGGGGTTATGAGCCCCACGGGCTAACCTGGCTGCCCCACCCCGCTCCGACCCAAACAGACAATCTATACGCTTATAAACCCTATGCGAAACCAGACAAACACGGAAATGAGCCGCCGCAGCCACAGGAACATCGCCCAGCAACGAATACAGATACTCTACAGGCAGGCGAGACACGTCTACACCAGAGATCCAGAGCTCAGCAGACGCTACACGCGGCTCATCAGAAGAATATCCGAGAGGACACGCACCAGGCTCCCCGAGGAGGTGAGGAGAGGCATCTGCAGAGGCTGCGGCACCGTCCTCATACAGGGCGTCAACAGCCACACCCGGGTGAGGCAGCGCCGCGAGCCCCACGTAGCCGTCACCTGCCACACATGCGGCCACGTGCACCGCATCCCCACCAGGAGCAGGCGGCCTTGACCCTCACCCTAGTCAGCGTAGGCCTCAGCAGCCACATGGACCTCAGCCTCAGAGCCATCGAGGCCGCCAGGCAAGCCGACGTGGTATACGCCGAGACCTACACCATGAAGCTGGAGACCACGCCGCGGCTGCTCGGCGAGACCATAGGGAGACCCGTCCACCCCCTCAGCCGGGGAGGGATGGAGGAGGACGCCGACAAGCTGCTCAGCGAGGCCGAGAACGGAGACGTGGCCATCCTGGTCGGCGGCGACGCCCTCACCGCCACCACCCACATCAGCCTCGTCGTCGACGCCGCCAGGCGCGGCGTGCCCGTCAAGATCGTCCACGGCGGCAGCATCCTCACAGCCGTAGCCGAGACCGGGCTCAGCCTCTACAAGTTCGGCCGAACGGTCACCGTGCCCCTCCCCGAGAAGGGCCCCGTGGACACGGTGATCCGAGCCATCAGAGACAACGGGGAGCAGGGGCTCCACACACTCATCCTGCTGGACCTCGACGAGCCTAGGCGGCGGTACCTCACCGTCGACCAGGCGATAACGCGGCTGGAGGATACGGGCGAGTTCAGCATGGACACGCTCCTCGTCGCCGTCGCCCGCCTCGGCTCGGAGAACCAGGTCATCAGAGCCGACACAGCCGAGAACCTCAAGGCCCACGACTTCGGCGAGCCGCCTCACGCCATAGTCGCCCCTGGGCGGCTCCACTTCGTGGAGGAGGAGGCGTTGAAGGCGCTGGCGGGCTGCCCACCCGAGCTGCTCACCGGCAGGAAGGTCCAGGGCGAGGTGGACACGCTCATCGAGAAGTACGGCGTGGGCTGCCGAAGGGTCCTGGGGGAGCTCAAACACAGCCCGCTGCCGAAGACCATAAACAGGACCCAGGTCGACGAACTGCTCGAACACACGAAAAGATACCTGGACGACGCCGATTACTACCGGGGCGAGGACGACCCCGTGGCGCTCACAGGCGTCGCATACGCCGAGGGCCTGCTGGACGCCCTAAAGCTTTTAGGCTTGGTCGAGTTCGAGTGGTGAAGATGACGAAGGTGCTTGCCGCCGGGGTCTTCGACCTGCTCCACTACGGACACATAAGGTACCTGGAGGAGGCCAAGAAGCTGGGCGGCCCAGACGCCGAGCTCGTCGTCATCGTCGCGCGGGACGAGACGGTCCGCCGCCTCAAGGGAAGCGACCCCGTCATCCCCGAGGACCAGCGCCGCGCCGTCATAGAGGCACTCAAGGTCGTGGACGAGGCCCTCCTCGGGTTCGAGGACCTGGACCTCGACAGGGTCATACAGCAGGTGAAGCCCGACATCGTCGCGGTGGGCCACGACCAGGACGCCATAAGGCGCCAGGTCGAGAAGATAAAGAGGGCCCGCGAGCTTGACATCGAGATCGTCGCCGTGGGCCGGTTCGGGGAGAGAGACCTGGACAGCAGCAGCAAGATCAAGCGGCGGATCGTCGAAGGGGCGCGAACGAGAGCCTGACCTTGTCGCCGTCGGCGAGCCCCAGCTTGCGCCTCAGGTAGACGGCGGATATTATCTCCATGACGTTGTAGTCGTGGATGCTCCTCTCGGCGACGATGAGGGCGCCCCCCACCTCGCCGTTTATGGTCACGGGGTAGCAGTTGGCTGAGCCGAACTCCCGCTCCCCGTCCTTGAAGCCCTCAAGGTGTATGCCGGGGCCGCTCTCCAGCCTCCGC
>CAYPNN010000110.1:0-2868 GCA_964412065.1 uncultured Candidatus Bathyarchaeia archaeon | reverse complement strand
CCGTTCAGGGTGCCGGGGAAGGGCTCGAACCCCAGCTTCTCCACTATCTGGCGCCTGTACCCCTCCTTGCTGATGTAGTAGGCGCCCTCGAAGAGCCCCGACACCACGGTGCCCTCGAACTCTATGGTCCTCGCCTCCTCGCCCTCCAGGTGCCACTTGAGCTCCTTCAGCACCTTCTCCAGCTCCGCCACCCCATCCACGGTGATGCTTATCATGCTCCCGCCGGACCCGATCCTCCTGTGTATGAGACCCATCTGCTCCAGGAGCTGGAGGTGCCTGGAAGCGGACTGCTGGCTCCCCCCCATGATCCTCGAGAGGTCCGTCGTGGAGAGCTTGACGGCGTTCCTCGAAGCGCCCAGCCTGAGCAGGGTGTACAGCGTGAACCAGATGTGGGGCTTCAGCTCTATCAAGGCTTTCAGGAAATGGGTAGGAGAGCCGTATATAACTCTTTTTTTGGTAGCCTAGCCCTTGGCCACGGCGATGGGGACGCTCACCATGACCTTCTCGGCTAGGCCCACCTCGTGGCTCACGTCGGCCACCCTGTGGACGTCCTTGTAGCTGCCTGGGCTCTCCTCCTCCACTATCCGCCCGCTCGCCGCCTTCACCACGATCCCCTTACGCTTCAAGTCGTTTATCACGTCGTTGGCCCTGAACCGCCTCCTGGCGCCGGCCCTCGACATCACCCTGCCCGCCCCGTGGGCCGTGCTCGCGAAGCTCCGCTCCTCACCCCTCCCCGTCCCCTTCAGCAGGTAGCTCGCGGTGCCCATGGTGCCTACGAGGAGCACCGGCTGCCCGGTGGCCCTGTAGTCCTGGGGCAGGTCCCTCCTGCCGGGGCCGAAGGCCCTGGCGGCTCCCTTCCTGTGCACCACCGCCTGCACCCTTCTCCCGTCGACCTCGTGTTCCTCCTTCTTCGCCGTGTTGTGGGTCATCCCGTAGACGAGCTCCATCCCCATGTCCTCGGCGCTGCGCTTGAACACGTCCTCGAAGGCCTGGCGGACCTGGTGCATGATTATGTGGCGGTTGATGAACGCCCAGTTGACGGCGCAGCTCATGGCCTCGTAGTAGTCCTCGGCCTCCTTGCTCTTCAGCGGCGCGCAGACCAGCTCGCGGGCCGGCAGCTTCATATTATACTTGGTTGCCGCCCTGTCCATGACCCTGATGTAGTCCGTGGCGACCTGGTGGCCGAAGCCTCTGCTCCCGGTGTGCACCCAGACCACCACCTGGCTAGGCCTGTTGATGCCGAAGACGGCTGCGTGGCCCGGGTGGAATATCTTGTCGACGCGCGCTATCTCGAGGAAGTGGTTGCCCGCGCCGAGGGTGCCCAGCTGGCTGCTGCCCCGCTTCTTGGCTCGGGGGCTCACCTTGTCCGGGTTGGCCTCCTTCATGCAGCCGCTCTCCTCGGTGTGGCTGGCGTCCCTGTCCCAGCCGTAGCCCTTGTCCACGGCCCACTGGATGCCCTCGCTGACGGCCCTATCGAGCTCGCTGTTGCTGAGCCTCATCTTGCTGCCCACGCCGACGCCGCAGGGCACCAGCTGGAATATCCTGTCGATGAGCTGCTGCTTCTTGGCGTCTACCTCCTTGTAGTCGAGGTCCGTCCGCAGCAGCCGGACGCCGCAGTTTATGTCGTACCCGACGCCGCCGGGGGTGATTATGCCCTCGTCGGCGTCGAAGGCGGCGACGCCGCCGATGGGGAAGCCGTAGCCCTGGTGGCCGTCGGGCAAGGTGATGCCGTACTTGATTATGCCGGGGAGCTGGGCGACGTTGACGCTCTGGGTGAGGGTGTCGTCCCGCTTCATGGCATCCAGCAGGACCTCGTCCGCGTAGATTCGGGCAGGCACCTTCATGTGCCTGCAGTAGGCCTTGGGTATCTCCCACGTGTAGTCGTCTATCTTGTCTATGGGGAACTGCATGGATTCTCACAAGCTTTTCGCCGGTAATCCTAATAAGCGTTTATTGGTGTATAAACCAATGATGGGCCTTGCAGTGGAGGGTTCTTAAATCGGTTCCCTTGGCGGAGGTGCAGAGCCGCCTCAGGGACTACGAGGAGCGGCACGGCAGCCTGAGCCGCCTACACGAGGAGTTCACCAAGGGCAGGATGCCGCCGGGGATGTTCGACGACTACGTTGAGTGGACCAGCATGAGCCACGCCGTCCGCGCCTACCAGGAGGGAGAGGACTTCGAGTACCTGGCAGAAGAGGACCTGAATCTGTCCCCGGGGGACTACTCAAAGCTCACGCCAAAGAGGCTCATGCTGCTGGACCACCTCATAGAGGGCCACGCGTCCTCGATAAACGAGCTCGCCTCCGCAGTCGATAGGGACGTGAAGAACGTGTACAACGACCTCAAGAACCTGGAGTCTCTGGGCCTCATCAGCCTCGTCAAGATGGGTAGGAGCCTCGTCCCAGAGCTGCTGGTGTACGAGATAACCATCCTCCTCGGCTGAACACTGTTATATCGCCAGGGCGCTTGTATCGTGTGATACGTATGTCTGCTAACCCATGCGAGGCGGACCTGGTTCTGGTTAACGGCAAGGTTCTCACGGTGGACGACGAGTTCACCGTCGCAGAGGCGGTGGCCGTCAAGGACGGAAGAGTCATGGCAGTCGGCTCCACAGAGGAGATCGAGAAGCTGGGGGGACGCTCAACAGAGGTCGTGGACCTCGAAGGGAAGACCGTGATGCCTGGGCTCTACGACAGCCACATCCACGTCGTAGGCACGGGCACGGCGTTGCAGATGATAAACTGCAGGACTCCGCCCATGACGAGCATAGAGGACATGAAGAAGGCGGTGGCCGAGAAGGCGGCGGACGCGAAGCCAGGCGAGTGGATCCTGGGCAGGGGCTGGGACCAGGCCAAGCTGGCGGAGCAC
>CAYPNN010000109.1:0-5969 GCA_964412065.1 uncultured Candidatus Bathyarchaeia archaeon | reverse complement strand
ATGTCGTACTTGGTTGGCCCGAGGTAGCGTACGATGTTCTCCGCCATGTAGTAGACGGAGAGGATGATGGTGTCGACCCCTCCCTGTGCGAGGTTCTGTAGGGTGTAGTCGATCAGGGGCTGGTTCGCCAACGGGAAGAGGGTCTTCGGCCTGCTGCAGCTGAGGGGCCTGAGCCTCGTGCCGAAGCCTCCGGCTAGGACTATGGCTTTCAAAATTGTTTCGCCGGTATTGAAGTTTGAATCAGGGTTAAGAAGTTTTCCGACTCCGAGACATACGTTACAGGAGGAAGCCTAGCTCCTTGTTTACGCGTTCGTTGCTTAGCTTCTCGTACCGCTCGATGCTGCCCATGTCGTACCAGAAGGCCTCCGTGATGTAGGCGGCGCCCCTTTCTTTCTTGTCCACAAGGTGCTGGACCACGTCACCCATGATGTCGAAGCTCTCGAACCTTCCTTGGCGGTAGAGCTTCTCCATCATCTGCAGCACTGAGCCATCTAGGATGAGGATGCCTATGCTGACAGCCATCTTGAGGTGGGGCTTCTCCTTGAAACCCTTTATCCATATGCCGTCCAGCTCGGCTACTCCGACGTTCACCTGGAAGTCTGGGGCCAGGGCCACAGTGACCTTGGCGCCGGCTTCCTCGTGGAACCCCATCATCTCGCGGAGGTCGATGCTGCTTATGATGTCCCCGTAGTAGACAACCAGGGTGTCCTCCTCCGTCAAGGCTCCCCGCCTGTAGGCGTTCAGGGTGGCGCCTGCGCTCCCAGTCATGCCCGGGGCGTCCAGCACGTAACTCATATTGACGTTGAACCTCTCGCCGTCGTCGAAGTAGTTCTCTATCTGCTGGTGCTTGTAGCCCACGAGTAGAACCAGGTCCCTTAAGCCGTGGTAGCCGTAGAGCCTGACGATGTACTCCAGTATGGGCTCCTGCTTGTCCCCTATGGGGATCATGCACTTCTGGAGGTAGTTGGTTACGGGACGGAACCTGGTGCCCACGCCCCCCGCCATTATGACGCCTTTCACCGCCAAGCTACTCATCCCTTGAAGCCATCAGAACCAACCCTACCAGCGCCAGCACGACGCCGAGGGGCTTGAAAAGCCAGGGGTTCACCTCACCCATCTCTGTGCCGGCCGTGTTCAGGTAGAGCAGGGCTCCGGTTGCTAGGAAGAGGAAGCCCGCGAGCACCGCCGCGAGCCCCTTGACGCTTAGGCTGACTCTCCGCTCCAACGTGATCAAGACTGATTGTCGTGACTGGCGTAAAAAGGCTTAGCTCCCGAGCTTCGCCGGGAGGTACTCGTCCACGATGTAGGTGAGCCCGTAGCGGCTGAAGGCCTCAAGCTCGGCCTTCTGCTCTAACTCCAGGAACACGTCCAGCTCCCTCTGCCACAGCTCGCCCTTGTACCTGGGGTCGTCCTTGAGCTCGAGGAGACGCTTGTGGTCGAACTCGCTGAGGGGCTCGGTGGGCAGCTTGTAATCGATTATGTCTGTTCCCCAGACGCCTATCCACTCGGCGTCGGGCGTCGTGAGTCCCCTGAGGTGGGCGGCGTTGGCGGAGCCGCTGATGATGACCATGGCGATGTGTATGCCCCACGGGTCGCCGTCCGTGAAGATATAGACTGGGAGACCATGATCGTGGTGGAGCCTGTTGATGATGCCTCTGGTGGCCCTGGGGCTTTGCCCCGCGGTGTGGATGAGGATCGCGTTGAACTTGTCGTGGGCACGCTCCTCCACGAGCCTCGTGAACATGGCGCCCTTCTCTATGACTAGCACCTTGTCGGCTGACGTCTCGATGAACTCGCTGCTGGTGACGGCGGGGCCTATCATGACGCCGTCGGGGTGGTCCGTGAGGTTGGTACGCCTCCCCTCGTACCCCGGCACGGTGTACTCTATGGTTAGGTCGCCGAAGATGGCGCTCCGCTCCTCGGGGAAGATGTGGAAGTCCTCCCGTGCCCTGTTCAGCGCCACCTCCATGTCGGTGATGATGTTGTCGCTCTCCTGCTGGTTGTTGTACTCTATGTCCCGCTGGCCCCTGGCAGAGTAATAGACCTCCCTAAGGGTACTGGTCTTGCGCTGCCTCACCAGCTCCTTGGCGAACCACGCCGTCCAGATGAGCTGGGTGAAGGGCCTTATGTGGCGGATGTTGCGGCTGTGCCGCCTTATCATCCTGGGGCCGAGCACGTACTGCCGCTCCTCCGGGTCGTACATTATGTTGTCCGTGGACCTGCTCTGCATGTGTATCCACGGGAACTCCTGGTTTGTGATCTGCTCATAGATCAAGTTCCCTAGGCCGGTGAGGCTCTGCTCCATGGCCTCACGGCGGCGCTCAGCCTCACTCCGACGCGTCTTCGACAATCTCCGACACCTCCTCCAACTTCTTCTCAACCTCTGGTATATCCGTGCTCACCACGCTCAGCAGGGGCTCTATGTCGGGCATCTCCTTCTCTGCGAGCTTCGACGAGAACTCGGCGATCACCGGCAGGTACTTGCCGAATATGTTCAGCCTCCTGCGCTCGCGGGCTATCCTGAACCTGCGGTTGAAGTATCTTCTCACGCCCCTGGAGGCCTCCCTGATGGCGTTGGTTACCTCCCGCTCCACCTCGGGCTGGTCCGCCATGTACTCCTTGCCCACGCTCTTGTAAGGTATCTTGGTGCTGCATACGTGCACCGCTATGACGAGCGGGGTGTCGCTCTCCACGTTGTAGGTCTTCCAGTTTATGTTCTTGTTCGCGGCCTTCCAGACGACGCCGCTGCTCTCGTCGAAGAGGAGCGGTATCCTGTTGGCGAACCTGTAGATGGTTATCCCGGAGCCGTGGGTCTTACGCACAGTCCTGCCGGTGGCGACAGCAGCCTCCACTATGAACGGGAACCCGAGGTACGTGCTCGGCTTCCGGGTCACCACTTTGATGTAGTCGTCCTCGCCTAGGTTAAGCTCCTTCTTTATACCTGTCTCAAGTAGCTCCTCGCCGATGGGGCTGAGGCAGCTGGCGTCGGGGCGCTTGAAGCCTGTGTACTCACGGGTCGCCCGGACCGCCTTCACTATGTTCTCGGGGCTAAGAGTCTTGGGATTGGCCTTGTTACTGATGTCGGCGAGGTCGAGGAACCTCTCGGCGGTGGTGGAGCCGACCCCCTGGAAGTGTTCCATCATGAACTGCTTCATGTTCTTGGTCTTGGTCTCGGCGATGAGCCTCCTGAAGGTCTCCACGTCGACGCCGTGGGGGTGCGGCTTCACCGACTGGGGCAGAGGCGGCAGCCTCTCTGTGCCCCTCTCGAACTTGTAGAGCCTGCCGCGGGGGTCGACGTAGGTGATGTCGGCGTAGGGGTTCACCATGGCGGTCTGCTTCAGGTACTCGATCAGCCTGTACATTATGCGGCTGTAGTCGCCCTCCATCTGCAGCTCCAGGGCGGTGCCGCGCCACCCCGAAGGGTTCTGCCTGATGTTATGCTTGAGTATGTTGGCGCGGTTTTTCTGGATGTCGATCATCATGGTGAAGTCGTGGATCTCACCGCCGGTGCTGCTTATGACCTGCACAGGCTTGTGGGTGGTGATCTGGCCATATAGCACAGCCATGGTGCCGCCGAGGCCGAACGTGCCCCGGGCCTGCTTGAGGGTGTACTTGCTTCCGTAGAAGACCTGCGTGAACGCCTGGGGGATGTGCTCCGCGGGGACCCCTGTGCCGTTGTCCTCGATCCTGAGCTTGTATATGCTGGTCTCGGTGTCCCTGTGGTCGTCCACCTCCGTTATCCTGAGGTAGACATCCGGCGGCACCCGTTGGGCCTCGCAGGCGTCCATGCTGTTCTCCAGCAGCTCCCTGACGGCGGTGTACGTCGCCCTGCTGGGGTTGCTGAAGCCCGCGATCTCCCTGTTCCTGTAGAAGAAATCCGCCGGGCTGATGGACTGGTACTCAGTCTGCGACACTAGCTTCTCTCCCTCCTGCGCGGGGGCTCGTACCAGAGCTCCCCCTTCTCCTTCTTCATCTTGCGTCTATACGCATATAGATGATTCCACACCGTCTTATGGAAAGCGCCGTTGATGAGCATCTCCACTGCCTCCTTTGCTACTGGGAGCATCTCGTAGCTGCCTATCATGGAGACGGTGCCGCCGTAGACGCTTATGAGGCACTCCGTCAGCTCCTCCAGGAGCGCCCTGCTCTTCCCCTCCCTGCCAATGATCCTGCCCTTGACCCTGCTCAGGGCGTTCCTGCTGGCGCCCACGTACTCCTCAAGGTCCATGATGAGGATTTCTTGGTCCTCGTTCAGGAGGGTCATGGCTCGCTTGGGGCTGAAGCCGCGCCCGATGGCTTGAGATATGTTGCGGACGGTGAAAAGGACCGAGACGTCGGTCTGGTCGGGCTGTGGGATTATCTCGACGTTCCCCGTCTCGCTGTCGACGGTGAGGTTCACCTGGAACGTCGCCTCTATGCGTTTCTTGTTCCTCCCTTGGGGCCCTATTAGGACGCCCACCCGGTCTCTAGGTATCCTGATATAGGTCTTCTGTTCCACCGGTTATCCACTCCTTGAGTTCCTCCGGGTCCCTGGTCTCGACGCCGAGCCGCCTGAAGCAGTAGTTGACGTTCCCTATGTCCCGCTCAACCAGCGACGGCGCCATGGGGTGTATGGTCAGCATCGACTGGCTCACGTCGAATATAACAGGTTTCTCCTCGCGGACCATGATGTTGTACTCGCTGAGGTCGCCGTGGGCGAGCCCCGCCTTCTGCCAGAGGAGCTGCATCTCACCCAGGACGAGGTCATAGAAACCCGCTGGGTCCTCCGGCATGGCCTCCCTCAGCAGCGGAGCCGGGACCCCGTCCTCGCCTATGAAGGTCATCACGAGGATGTTGCGTATGAAGTCGATGGGCCTGGGTGAGTTTACGCCCGCCTCCTCGCATAGCTGCAGGTTGCTGAACTCCTTCTGGTTCCAGGTGTAGACGATGCTTCGAGGGGTCTTGCGCACCCGCTTGAACCTTGGGTCTCCCCTGATGTAGTCCATCATCCCCTTACGGAACTCGGCTGTGTGAGTGTAATATATCTTGATCGCCAGCTCCCTGCCGTCTGGGTGTACTGCGTAGTACACCCTAGCCTCCTTGCCTGCCTTGACTACGCCGTGGAGCCGGTATATGACGCCCTTGGTGAAGAGCTTGTACATACCCTGTAGGGTTAGCCGGTCGAAGACCTCCTCTATGACGCGGAACTCTTCCTTGTTCTTCTCCTTGAAGAGGGCGTCTTCCTCGTACCTTCTCTCCATCCTATCAGAGATCTCGTCGTAGTCTCTTTCACGGGACAAGGGTGATCACCCAGATAGATCCCTATTCTATAAGCAGTACGCCCTTCTGACGGAGCTCGTCTACCTGGTTGGCGGTATAGCGGTGGAATATCTCCCCCCGCTCATCGCTCTGGAAGTCCCATGGACTCACCAGAACCACGTCGCCTTCCCTGATCCAGGTCCGGCGCTTCATCTTACCCCTTATCCTGCACACCCTTGTGTAGCCGTCCTGGCACTTGACCAAGACCCGGTCGAAGCCAAGCAGCTTCTGGACTACTCCGATGACGTCGTTCTCGCTGGGTAAGACCATTCGTCTGAGGCTCTTCTCGCTCAGTACCTTCTTTTTTCCCATCCACTATCCTCTTAGCGAGAATACATAGGCTCGGTGCTTAAAAACTGTGCGTAGACCCTGAGCCAGATAACCTTTTTTATGGCCTTTTTCATCGTATAGGCAGCTAAACACGGTCTTTACGCTTTACGGAGGGAAATTAGAGGCGTAAAGGCACCCCTTCCCTTATCTCGACGCCACATAGCGAGACATCCGACACGTAGGCGTAGGTCTCTACGCCCATGGAGGCGGCGTACCTCAGCGCCTCCCCGAACATGGGGTCGGTCCCGTCGTTGGGTCTGAACTCATAGGCGTCGCCTCGCTGGATCACGAACACGGCGGCGGAGCGCCCCTTCTCCAGCGCCTTCACGAGGGTCCTCATG
>CAYPNN010000108.1:0-6024 GCA_964412065.1 uncultured Candidatus Bathyarchaeia archaeon | reverse complement strand
GGCCATGTGTATCGCCCTGCTGAGGTGGCCGTAGTCGTAGATTGGGGTGCCTCCTGAGACCACGCAGCCGTCGGCCTCCTCGAACACCCTGAGGTACTCCTCCCTGTTCCTGACGAGGCTCCGGGGGCTCCGGAGCCTGACGGATTCGACGCCGCACACCCTCTCCGTGTACTCGGGGTCCGTGGAGAGGGCGACCAGCTCGACGCCCGGCATCGCCCTGCCGAGTACGTTGCGCAGGCCTATGAGTATGGCGTCGTCCCCCAGGTTCCTTGAGCC
The DNA here is from genome assembly GCA_964412065.1 of uncultured Candidatus Bathyarchaeia archaeon. Lineage (GTDB taxonomy): Archaea > Thermoproteota > Bathyarchaeia > TCS64 > TCS64 > RBG-16-57-9. Next base: position 5,748 of record CAYPNN010000108.1, on the reverse strand, counting down.
GAACCAGCCGCCGAACACCACCAGCCGCAAACCTAGACCTCAAGAGACTCGTATATCTTCACGTGGCGGTCCACGGCGTTCCCGGCTTCGTGGACCTCCTCGACGTAGCGTCTGCCCCTGTACCCCTTCTCCAGCCTCTCGTCGTCGGCGAGAAGCCTGTTCACCGCTGCGGAGTAGTCGCCGTCCCCGGCTACGTATCCGTAGTTCTCCGTCAGGCCGTCGGGGTTCTCCCCGCTGATGATGGGGGTCCCGTGGGCCAGGGCCTCCAGGAAGCTCACGGGGAGTGCCTCGCGGACGCTGGTGTTGACGAGCGCCCAACTCTCCCCCAGTATCCTGGACTTCTCCTCCTCGGAGACGAAGCCCGTCAACTGGAGGTTTGGTGCTCCTCCGTACCTTATCCGCAGCTCCCTGTCCCTCGCCTCGTCGTGGCTGCGCCCCATGGCGACGAAACGGACTTCCGGGTGCTCCACGGCCAGCTTGAAGAACAGCTCCACCCTCTTCTGGGGGTCCCATCGGGCGAGGAAGCAGACAGTGGGCCGCGGGCTCTTCCCGCCGGGCTTCTCGGGCACGGGCACAGGGTTCGGCAGGAAGCCGGGGAGCTCCTCGAAGCCGTAGTATCTTCTGGCTTTCTCAGCTAGGAATCGTGCCTGCGTGTACAGTGCGTCGGCGCGTCTGCAGGCGGATGAAAGCACGCGCTTCTCCAGCCTGACCCTCGCATCGTGCATGGGGCCCCTGTAGCTAGGCTCCACCTCCGCTATCCTCGCCCACTCGCGCTCATCGTAGGGGTCCTGAAACGTGACTAGGTGGCGCCTGTCGGGTGCCGCCATCTGGGCGACGTAGGTGTTCAGGCTCACGGCCTGGCTGTGGTAGACGTCTGCTTCTACCTCTCTGATTATGTCGATGTAGCCCCGCCTGGATGCCAGAGTCCCCGCGGGCCAAGGGAGCCCCGTGCATGGCTTGTAGCTGAGAACCTTCACGCCGTTCACTGTCTCAACTGGTTTCTGACCATTTCTTCTTGGTGTCACCACGCAGACGTCGAAGCCCCTATCGGCGAGCCCCTCGCTCAGGGTCTTGGTGACGTAGCCGAAGCCGCCGTGGACCCCCAGCCCATAGAACTCCGGCGAGACATAACAGACCTTCACAGCCCATCATTGAGTTTCTAGTAAACCTAAAATATTTGAGTCTATAGTAAGGGTTACTTGACTGTTCGCCTTCGGAGGGGGTTTGAGGGTGATGCCGGAGGCCAGCCTCGTGGTGCCGGTCCACAACGAGGCGGGGCTTCTCAGGGTCAACGCGTCCGTTCTTAGCGAGTTTCTCGCGCGGCACTTCAGCAAGTTCGAGATCATCCTCGTCGAGAACGGCAGCGTAGACGACACCGGCGACGTGGCACGCGAGCTCAGAGAGACGGTGGACGGGGTACGGGTCTTGGAGCTGCAGGAGACATGCCTAGGCGAGGCACTCAAGGCGGGGGTGAGGTCCGCGGCACACGACAAGGTGGTCTACTTCCCCATAGACCTATCCGTCGACCTTGGGTTCATACCCGAGAGCGTGGAGCTCCTAGACGACTACAGCCTCGTGGTGGGCTCCAAACGGCTGAACGGAGACCTGGACCATCGCCCGGCGCTTAGAAAGATCCTGAGTAGGGGCTACCACTGGCTCGTGAGGAAGCTGCTCTGCACCAGCCTCACCGACACCACGTGTGTAAAGGCGTACAGGCGAAGCTGCTTCCTGGACCTCGCGGCGTTGGTTCCGTCACGCAGCCAGGTGTTCGAGACTGAGCTGCTGGTGGAGGCCAGGAGGCGGGGCTACGCTGTGAAGGAGGTGCCCGTAGCCGTCGACGACAGGCGCCCCAGCCGCCAGCCCCTCAGCGTAAAGGTGAGCCTCAAGCTCCGGGACCTCCTCTCCGCGCGTCTCGACGTGGTGGCTTTGGTGCTGGGCTGCGCGGCGTTCCTCGCGGGGCTGATCTCGCTGGCGTGGCTGTCCCTGAGCAAGATGCTCTCGGGCAGCCCCGGGTTCGTGAACCCCTACTCGTACCTCATATACACGCTGCTGGTCACCTCCGGGTTCCAGATAGCGTTGTTTGGGCTCCTCGCGAACCTCATCCTCCAGATAAGAAGGTCTGTGGAGCCACGGGAAACCAGCGGCGTCGAGGAGAAGAAGGATCAGGATAACTGATATATCAGGCTCCGTATGCTGCACTGTATGTACGAAGACATCGTAGAGTACCTTCGGCTCAACTACATGAGGTTCGCCCTGTCCGTCGCCACGGTCATCCTGGTCTACGTGGCTTACCGCGTCATCTCCGGCTTCATCAAGAGGAAAGGACAGCAGCTGGAGCTCGAGCCCCACGTCCGAAACATCATCAGGCTGCTGCTCAGGGTCGTCGCCATAGTCGTAGCCACGACCACGGTTTTCAACATCTTCGAGCTGCCCACAAACCTGTTCCTCGGCAGCTCCGCCCTCATAGGCGCCGCCCTGGGCTTCGGCTCCAGCCAGACCATAAACAACGTCGTCGCCGGGTTCTACGTCCTCGTCACCCAGCCCTTCAAGGTCAAGGACTACGTGAAGATCGGCGACCTGGAGGGGCAGGTCGAGGAGATAAGCATCAACTACACCAGCCTCTACACGCCCACGTTCAACCTGCTCAAGGTGCCTAACACCCAGGTCATGAACAGCAAGATACTGAACCTCACCCACGAGGGCAACATCAAGTACACCTACAAGGTGAACTTCGGCCACGAGTTGACGGAGAAGCAGGTCATGGAGAAGATCCTCAAGCCCGCCATCCAGGAGTTCCACGACAACTGCGGGAACGGCGAGTTCAGGTGCCCCGAGGCCTACATGGACACCGTCGACAGGCTCGGCAAGACCTACATGATAAGGCTCTTCATCCCGAAGGGGGAGGCCAAGACGCTGTACACGATGCAGCCGACCCTGACAAGCCTAATAACGCAGCGGTATGATATATTAAAAAACCCACAACAGTAGTCGTTGAACCGGTAATTATTTTCGATTAAAGATTCTTCAGGTGGAAATATTTTTTATAACTATCTTTTTATTACTATTAAAAAAGGGGGATATCTCTGTGTATGGATACATTGGTAAGATTCTTCACGTTGATCTATCACAAAAAAAAAGCTTTGTTGAAGAAATAAAAGAGGGATGGGCAAGACGGTACATAGGGGGAAACGGCTTCGCCATCAGGCTACTATATGACCACGCCCCAAGGGGCGTAGACCCTCTGAGCCCGGATAATCCCCTTATCTTCGCTGTCGGACCCTTGGGGGGCACGATAGCTCCCACTAGTGGTAAACACATCGTTCAGACCAGATCCCCTTTGACCGGTTTCCAAGGGGAATCCGTCTCATCTGGTTTTTGGGGTCCAGCCTTAAAACAGGCAGGGTATGATGCCGTCGTCATTAAAAATAGGAGCGAGAAACCCGTTTACTTGTTCATAGACGATAACAAGATTATCTACAGGGACGCTAGGGGCTTGTGGGGAAAGGACGCCATCGAGACGCAGGAGATCATTAAGGAAGATGTTGGGGACGACAACATCCGCTCCGCGTCAATAGGCCCAGGCGGTGAAAACCTTGTACGATACGCCAACATCACCAATGACAGGCATAGGCAGTCTGGGAGAACGGGTGTAGGAGCCGTTATGGGCTCAAAGAACCTCAAAGCAGTGACCGTGAGAGGAACGGGCTCAGTCAAGGTAGCTCACATGGAGGAGATGCTTGAACACTGCGCCGAATTAATTGACGAGTGTCAAGGCCCGAAAACTAGTGCTTACAGGAACTTTGGCACCCAGATTAGCGTCATGATCCACCAGAACGCTGCAGCAATCCCAACACGAAACTGGCAGGACTCTGTGTTCGAGTTCGCAGAACAGATCAGCGGTGAGTACATCCATCCTCGATGGGTCGTAAAGACCCTGGCATGTGCTGGATGCCCCATTGGGTGTGACCATGTGACTCTGGTAAATGAAGACAAACACGGTGAGGTTATTGCCAGCGTCGAGTGGGAGAGCATCTATGCCTTGGGTTCAAACTGTGGCATCGGCTACTTCCCAGACATAAATAAAGCCACGGACCTCGCTGATCGTTTTGGGATTGACAGCATCAGTGCAGGAGTAACAATAGGCTGGGCAATGGAATGCTATGAAAAGGGGCTCCTTAACAAGAAAGATGCAGGAGGACTGGACCTGACTTTCGGTAACGTCGACGCCCAATTGGAAGCGCTGAGGATGATTGCTTACCAAGAAGGAAAGCTGGGAAAACTCCTGGCGATGGGCACGAGGGCAGCTTCTAAACAACTAGGTAGAGGATCAGAGAAATGGGCTATGCATAACAAGGGCTTGGAGTATCCAGGATACGACCTCCGTGGATTGAAGCTATCCGTCTTAGGGTTCAACACTTCCACAAGAGGTGGATGCCATCTTCGTAGCAGCGGATACGACTACGACCTCAAAGGCATTGTAGATCGCTTCGAGGCAAAAGAGGAGTATGCTGGAATAGTCATTGAGAGAGAGAACCTCTGGAGCTTGGTGGATTCACTCATAATATGCAAGTTCAGTAGAGGTGTCCTGGACAACCATGAGAAGATGTTAAAACTCTACAATCTAGCAACTGGATTCGACATGCCCCTCGAAGAGTTCAGGCAAGCAGGTGAACGAATATGGACCCTCGAGAAAGCATTCAACGTTCGAGAAGGCTGGACGGAAAAAGATGATTATCCAGCACCCAGAATAATGGAGGACCCAATTAAAGAAGGAGTAGCGAAAGGCGCATTGGTAACTCGCGACGAGTTCAAGAGGATGCTTAAGGCTTACTTCAAAGAACGTGGATGGACAGAAGACGGATTACTACCCAAGAAAAAACTCAAGGAACTTGGGTTGAATAAGATTGCCGAAGACATAGGTGTGGAGGGGAGCTAGGTGTCTGATCGAAGAGCCGTTTACGCAGACCCCGAGAAATGTACTGGATGTAAGATCTGTGAGTTCGTGTGCTCAGGATACAAAGAAGGCGAGTTCAACCCCCTTCTCAGCCGGATACGCACAGTGAAAGTAGGCCCCATATCAAACACAGCACTTGCGTGTCGTCTTTGTGATGATCCTGTCTGCGTGGGGGCTTGTCCGAGTAAAGCATTGAGTCAAAACGAGGATTCAGGGATCATCAGCGTCGACACTGATAAGTGTACAGGATGTGGGCGGTGTGTCGAAGCATGTGAGTTTGGTTCAATCACTCTACCCAGAGATAGAGGCTATGTCATTATCTGTGATCTATGTGATGGTGACCCCAAGTGTGTACAAATGTGCCCCAAGGATGCTTTGTCATTGGAAAATGCCGAAGTTACAGCTTAAAAGATGAGGGGGAAGGTTGTAGTTAACCTCGTATCTAATACGGACTAGGGTTAGCCTCGCTTTTCTATGAACTTTTTCCCTTTTTTTGCGTGTTCTGGGAGTTGAAAGACAGTAACATGATCTTATGTCTTCAGTCGTTTATATATATAAAAGCTCAATCACATTTATTTTAATTACTGTTAAATTTAGGTAATATATAGAATGTGCCCTTCTTTAGCTCAAGATATTTAATAAAATTCTTGAATTTCTAACAATACTGTTGTTTCAAGAGAAAAAAATAATGATTTTACAAATGTTTTTATTCAAAATCACGGGATGTAATGTTAACGAATTCTAGTGAAACAACATGGTAAAGCCGATTTGGATAGCACGAGACTATTCTGCAT
>CAYPNN010000107.1:0-6057 GCA_964412065.1 uncultured Candidatus Bathyarchaeia archaeon | reverse complement strand
CCTCTGTATCATGATTCCACAATCCTATGTCCATATCGACGCCGCTTGGACTCCAACTCGTGTGGCTTTCGAACTCGTAGAGACCTGCTAGGTAATGGTATCCGTGTATCTTTCCCGAACGTGGAGATAGATCCTCACTATAAGGAAACGGTCCAGCAAGTGGTTCAACCTGCTCAGCGCCATCTTTTGAGTTGGTTAGTTCAGCTACAGGTGGTTCAAGGACTTTGCCTCCGGAGTCTATCAAGCCATGATCCAAACATGAAGTTAGGAGTATTTTATTGAAGTGAACCTCCCATTTGTTGTCCCCAAGAGGAATCCAATTTGTCTCGTTTTCTATCATCTTGAACGAAAACGAAATATAGTGACCTGGATACCTCTCCTCTACGATACGACCAATCTCCGCTATCACACCTGGATCAACTACCTGACCTACATAGCGGTTGATATCTTCGTCTGGGAATGGGACACCGCGGACACCGCATACCCAGCATCCATTCTCTTCTTGAGAATTGGGGGGAGCTGAGACAGCGCAAAAGCAAGGCACTATACAGCAAGCAACGAGCATACCCATGGCGAGCAGCAGAATCTGTTTTACATTCAACTTTTTATCCATGTATCTCACCTGCCGTATCGAAGGAACGATGAGACATATTATACTATTTTTAGAACAAGCCCGTTCTGGTTTCCGAACAGGTTCGATGGTTACACTGGTACGTATCCGCCCGAGGCTGTTCGTGTAACGTGTTCTAATAATAGTATAATATACGAAATAGAAGAATTATGCAAACGTTATGGCGCCTGAGAGGGATGAAGAAGAGGTCTTGGAGAGGGCTGTTGCGGGCCAATACAACACATTCAGGGTCTATGTCTACATGATGAAGGCGAAAAAAGCCACGTCCAGAGAAGTTTACCGAGCCTTAGGGATGTCTAGCCCATCATTAGCCCTGTTGCACTTGGAAAAGTTAGTGAATCTAGGCTTGGCTGAGAAGGATTACGGCACTTACCGAATTTCAACGGCTCAGAGAATTGGGATGTTGAAATTCTTCTATTTAATCGGAAGGTGGTTTGTCCCAAGGAGCTTCTTCTATTTCCTCTTCTTCGCGTCCATGATGGTCGTTTTTATATGCCTCTCGTTTGGGAACCAAAGCCACGTTGTTCCAGCCGTCGTTGCTTTACTAAGCGCTTTAATAAACCTCTATGAAACGCTTAGTTTTTACAGGATTCTACGTTAGCGAGTTGTTCAACAATTTGATTTATATAAACAATCTACAAGGTGAGGATGATGGTCTCATCGACTAGTGGTTACTCGACTAGTAAGATGCTTCTCTATCTCCTCCTGACTACATTCTTAGGTTTCGGCTCGGCGTTCATCCTCCACGAGAAATATGGAGATGAAGAACCTTACCATATGCCACTGGACCTTGAAAACCCCAGGATAATCCCCATTCTATCCACGGACAAGAACGAATACAGTGTTGGCGACTCGATCCAGGTGGAGATTGGTATCCTTAATAACGAGAGCGTAAAAGTGGAGCTTAGAAGCATCGAATATGATTTAACCATCTATCAAACAGGGCGAGAAAAAATATACTGGGTGAAGGTTTATAACGAGTTCACCAAACCGGTTCTAGTCGACCCGAACACTGTGTACCAGATCCCAATCGGGCAAACGTGGAAACAAAGGGACATGATGAACCAGCAAGTGCCGTGGGGAACATATGTTATCAAAGTCAAGTTCTCGCCCTACAATCTTACTACAACGAAAAACATAGTCATAGAAGAAGAAAGTAGATGAAGTGAAACGAGGACAATCAAGACATTTGTCTCTAGGTAGCTATTTTATTTCATTCATTCAGTTTGGAACTACATAATTTAGTACTTCTAAAATCTAGATTGTGTTGGTGACCAGTTAGAAGGTGCCTCAGGAGTAATCGGAACACTCGGCGCCCGAATACCATCCGTGGTCCAGGTAGGGAAGTAACTCGGTTAACCGGCGCACCACGATATCGGCCTCCGAGTCGAGCTCGCCTCTCTTGACGTAAGCTGTTCTCATGCCCACCTTTTTCGCGCCCCAGACATCCGGTATGGGATCGTCTCCTACGTGAAGACATTCCGTGGGCTTAACCCCCAGCTTTCTTGTCGTCGTATGGAATATCGATGGGTGTGGCTATATGTATCCGTGCTCATAGGAGAGGGTGATCGCGTCGAAGAAAGGCTGAAGCTCGCGTCGCCTCTCGGGGAGAAGCCGCCAATGAGTGTTGCATATCAACCCGAGCCTGTAGCCCAGAGCCCTCAGGCGGAGGAGCGTCTCCTCGGCGTCGGGGTACCACGTCAACCGCCGCGTATGCAGCCCATGGTCTACCGAGGCTTTCACTGTCTCGGCTAGCTCGGGGTCTCGATGCCCGGAGTCGAGCAGAGCCTTGAGAACCAGCTCGTCCAGCGTCGTCTCGATGAAGGTTTCTCGCTCATTCTTCCGATAATTCTCATCTTGTTCAGCGTATTTTTCGAGGAACCTCTCCTCATCGAGATCGATGCGCGTCTTCAGCGACCTAGTGATGGGGTGGATGATGTCTTCCTGGTTCTCCGTCGCCGAGTGCTGGAGGGTGTTATAGTGGTCGAACGTGACTGCCTCTAAACCTTTGAGCCATTCTACGCGGTGCTCCGTCATTTTATTCACGTTAGAAGTTTGATGCCGCCGGAGTGATTTGAACACTCGGCCACCCGGTCTTCAGCCGGGCGCTCTCCCAGGCTGAGCTACGGCGGCACGCACAAATACACCAAGCGGAGAAAATAAAAGCCTTACTCAGAAGGAGGAGAGGTCACCCTGCTTCGCTGAAGACCATCTCGGAGAGCTCGTTCCGGCAGGGGTTACCGTAGAGCACCTTGATGCTCTTCCTCTCCGGGTAGTAGACCATGGTGTACAGAGTGCCAGTGAGGTAATGGTGCCTGCAGATGGTTAACCTCGAAGGCTCCGCGTCGGCGCCGTGGTCGCTCATCATCCTGTGGATGCGTTCCTCGGAGAACTTGACGTCCTCGGCCAGAAGCTCGTTGACTCTGTTCCATCTCGTAAGAGAGCTCAGGTGAACCTGTTTGCCTCTCAGCTCTGGCAGGGCGTCCTCAGGGTGTACGGCGTCACGAGGAACCTCGGTTTTCCTCATCTTCGCTGTTTGGTAGTGGTTCGTGTTCACAAGCACCGACCCCTGCGGCTCCCTCACGGCTGACTCGGTGGACGATATCTCCACCGTCCTGAGGGTTCCCTCGGCGTCACCGATCATGAGGAGGGCGTCTCCCCCCCGCTTCGCCTGGGCGATGTGCTCCACCGCCTCCTCCGTCGTCTCACAGCTCTGAAGCGTCTCCTGTATGGCTAGGCTGAGGGGCGTGTAGTGGCTGGGCTTCTCCGTGGTGAACGCGAGGTTGTAGGCGACGGATAGCCCGTGCTCGTTCATGCCGTCGATCATCCCCGGGTAAGACGCCGCGGTGTTCCCGTAGACGCTGTATCCGTCGTCCGGGATGGTCTTCCTCGCGGTGAGCATGAAGGCGTAGTCGTTGTAGAAGTCCATGTTCTTCACGATGACCGCCTCGCCGCACTCGGTCGCCTCCCTCTGGAACCCTATGGCGGTGCACGCGTCCACGCTGAACCTCGTCTCGCCGACCCCCGCGAGCTCGAGGTACATGAAGAAGAGCGCCGTGGACAGGTCGACGCCGGCTCCTTTCGCCACCCCCTCTAGCTGTTCGGCCCTCTCGGGGTAGTATGTGAAGACGTCGTCCTTGAGGAGCTTCGATGCGCGTCTCTTAGCCAGGGAGTAGAACAGGGGCGTGGGTAGGTACCACGGCTTGGCGGCCCTGAACGTCGCCGCCTTGGTTATCCTTACAGTAGCTTCGTGCAGCAAGCCCCGGTAGTGCTCGCCCTGCTGGACCCCGATCTCGAACGGAGAACCCTTGAAGACCGGAAACATCAATTAAGTTTCGCGACTTACCTGAAATATTTTCTTGTCAACTACAACTAAACGACGTGTATAATTCATTGAATGTAAGTTAATACGGGGTCTACCCGGAGTCCAGTAAGCCCTTGACTGTATAGTAGAGGCCCTCGGCCACAAGTATGGGTATATACGCCAGGATGTACAGAGCCGTGAACACGTCGTCCTTAAGCGTGGAGGGGTGCAGCTCCCGGAGGAGCTCACGGGGCACCCTCGTGGCGCCTGTGAGCCGCGCCATGTAGTCCAGCCTCACGTTCAGAGCCAGCCGCCTGAGCAGGCCGCTGTGCTCCCTGAAGATGCGGGCGTGCTCCCGCTCGTGGCGGAGGATGGCGTCGTGGATCTCCCTGTGCCGTTTCAGTCCCTCGTGGAGTATGATGGTGTCCGTGACGTGGTTGTACTCGCCAAGCGCCTTGGGGCAGGGATGGTAGTGGATCCTCGGCGTCCTGACCACGGGGAATGGTATAGTTTAGCCTCACCGTTTTATCACGGTTACGGTGAGACGTGAAAACTCTATATCGTCTGGCGTGGAGAGATACCCATGTTTAAACATGTCTTCGAGAAGCTCAAGGCGGAGGTCTCGGGCGAGATAGCGTACAACTACGTCGCCGAGATAAGCCGCCACCACAGGATACAGGCGAGCCCCGGCCTCAGGGAAGCCGCGAGGTACGCCGTGGAGACTTGGAAGGCAGCCGGCATAGACGCCGAGGTCCACGGCTACCCCGCAGACGGAAAGGGGCTGGCTTGGAGCAGCCTCATGTTCAAGGAGTGGGACTGCTTCGACGCCGAGCTGAGGCTCGTCGAGCCCGAGGAGGAGGCGCGGTTCCTCGCCCGGTGGAGCGAGGCGAAGCTCAGCCTCATACAGCGCAGCCACCCCACGCTCCCCGGCGGCGTCGAGGCCGAGGTCGTGTACGTGGGCAAGGGGGAGGAGGAGAAGGACTACAGGGGGCTTGACGTCGCTGGTAAGGTGGTGCTGACGGACGGCGACGTCACCAGGGTCCACCGGCTCGCCGTCGAGGAGCGAGGCGCGTTGGGCATCATCTACTACGGGACATGGGTGAGGGAGCCGGATCTGCCTGAGGGGGAGCTGGACGACGCCCTCAAGTACACCAGCTTCTGGTGGGCTGGTGACGAGAAGCCCGCCTTCGGCTTCGTCATGACCCCCAGGAGGGGGAGGTGGCTCCGGGACCTGGTGAAGAAGAGCAAGACCCCAGTGAAGGTTCACGCCAGGGTCGTGAGCAGCCTCTACGACGGGAAGCTGGACGACGCCGTCGCCACGATCCCGGGTGAATCCGACGAGCAGGTGGTGGTGGTAGCCCACATCTGCCACCCCCAGCCCAGCTGCAACGACAACGCGTCGGGCAGCGCCTCAGCCATGGAGGCGGCTCGGGCGCTGTCCAAGCTGATAGCGGATGGGAGCCTCGCGAAGCCAAGGAGGACCATCAGGTTCACCCTCGTGCCTGAGATGAGCGGCAGCTACGCGTACCTGGCGGAGAACGAGGCCGAGATACCTAGGATGGTGGCGGCGGTGAACATGGACATGGTGGGGGAGAGGCAGTGCGTCACAGGAGGCAGCTTCATCGTCGAGAGGACCCCCGAGTCGCTGCCCAGCTACGTGAACAGCGTCATGGCAGCCGTCTTCAAGGAGGTCACTGGCGAGGTGAAGAACCTGGGCGGCTCCAGCAGCTACGCGCTGTTCAGGCACACGGAGACGCCTTTCAGCGGCGGCAGCGACCACTACGTCTACAGCGACCCGTCGGTGGGCGTCGGCTGCCCCATGCTCATCCAGTGGCCCGACAAGTACTGGCACACGAGCTACGACACCATGGACAAGGTGGACCCGGAGATGCTGAGGAGGGCGGCGCTGGTCACCGCCACCTACGCGTACTTCATAGCGTCAGCCGGCCCAGCGGAGACGGTTTGGATCGCCTCCGAGACCCAAGCCAGGGAGAAGAGGCGACTCTTGGAGCGGTTCAGGGGCTATGACGAGGATGCGGTGAACAAGCCCGAGGAGATACCTGGGGTGGTTCGTCGGCTGAAGACGCACGCAGCGTACTGGGAGGAGGTCGCCGTCAAGGCC
>CAYPNN010000106.1:0-6081 GCA_964412065.1 uncultured Candidatus Bathyarchaeia archaeon | reverse complement strand
CGTCCATGCACAGCTACAAGTCCGTGATATACAGGCTGGCGAACGTCGTGGGGCCCAGGAGCAACCACGGCGTCGTCTGGGACTTCGTCGGGAAACTCAGGGATAGCCCCGACGAGCTTGAAGTACTGGGGGACGGCACCCAGTCCAAGTCCTACCTGTACATCGATGACTGCGTCGACGGTTTCCTGAAGGGCACCGAGTCGGTCGAGCAGGTCTCGGTGTTCAACCTAGGAAGCATGGACAGGGTCAGCGTGCTCAGGATAGCTGAGATAGTCAAGGAGGAGGCGGGGCAGCCCGAGGCTACGATACGTCTCACCGGTGGCGTGGACGGGGGGAGGGGGTGGAGGGGAGACGTCAAGCTCATGCAGCTGGACACGGCGTATCTGCGCCGGCTCGGGTGGACTCCCAGATATAGCAGCGAGGAGGCGGTCAGGCTGACCGCGAGAGCCGTCTCCGAGCAGAGGCGTTGAAAGGTTTAATTCTATACGCATAACATCTAAGCGTGGTGTCATAACTGCCCTATTGCCCACGCTGCGGCCTAGAAGTCCGAGAGGAGGCTGTTCACTGTCCCCGATGCGGCGCCGAGATACAGTACCGTAGAGCCGCCGCGGAGCCGGAGCGGCGGGGAGCGGTGGAGCACCTGAAGTACGCCGTCAAACTCGCCAGAGAAAAGCCCATGGTCTTCAGCCCCTCCCTCGTAGAAATCCTAATCGCATTCGTAAACCAGAGGATTCTGGAGTCGTGGACCGTCTACAACGACTTCATCGACGCGTTGCTAGATTACCTGTACTCCCGGACAGGCGTGTCGCCGGTCTTATATGCGTCTACAGGCTTCGATTTCGACTACACGCGGTTCATAAGCTGGGTCACCGCAGCCTTGATACTGTTATCTCTGCTCTCGTGGGTGGCCTCCCTCGCCTCCATCAGGGCCTCCTGGAGGGCGGTCCGCGGCGAGGAGCCGATGTTTCAGGAGAGCTTCCTCTTCGTTGGGAGACGGATCCCGCGCTTCGTGTACGCGTCCATCATCATGGCGGCGTTTTTCGTCTTAGCTTCAGGTGTTGCGGTCACCCCCTTGTTCTTAACCGAATCCATGGGGAGCTGTCTTGCGGCCCTCATCTTCTTCGTTGTGATGGTTGGTATGATGGTTGTCGCTATTCTGGTCGCCCCAACCTTCATCGTGATGATCGGAGAGGACGAGGGGTTCGTGTCTTCGCTGAGGAAGACCATAAGGTTCACGCGGGGCTCCCTCTGGGCGTACATTGGGCTGAGCATACTGCTGATACTACTGGCCTTCGGGCTCAATCTTGTCCCCTACGTCGGGTACTACCTCACGTTCATCATGGGTGCCATCGGGAACATGGCCATAATAGACCTCTACAACAACTACAGGGCGGCCAGAGAGCTCTAGTTTCTGTATCCCTCCACTACTTACAAGTCGTGATAAAACCCTCGAATCTGTCTAAAATTAGGATTCGAGGGGACGCCGAGTGTACAGCGTCGACTTGGTGGTGTGCTGCCTGGTCGCCTACCTGCTTGTCTCCATCCTCGCCGTCTGGGTGATCAGGAGCAAGGTGGCTGGGCGGAGCGAGAAAAAGGCACAGATAGAGGCGCTTCCGCTCGATGACGTCGTCCTTATTGAGGAAGAGGTCGCCGCCTAAGCCAGCATCCTTGCAGTCGCATGGGAGGGAAACTCTTTTTCCATGTCCCTCCTAGTTTTTGTGAGGGATCATGTATTCCGAGAGTCACTGCCACCTGAGAGGGATCACGGACGAAGGGATCGAGAAGGCGAAGAGAGACGGGTTTACGCTGCTTCTAACCTCCGGCGTCGACCTGGACTCCTCCATCGAGGCGGCTGCCTCGGCCAAGAAGTGGGACATCGTCAAGGGGTGCGTGGGGATACACCCGTGGTACGCCGACGAGTATAATCCGGAGGTCGGGAGACGGTTCAGGGAGCTAGCCCAGGAGCCCGAGGTCGTCGCCGTAAGCGAGATAGGGCTCGACTTCAAGGGCCGCATGACCAAGGAGTGGGTCAGGGAGGAGAGTTACATCGACAGGGACACCCAGATCGAGAGCCTCAGGGCCCAGCTGACGCTAGCCAAGGAGCTGGGGCTCCCAGCCATCGTCCACGACAGAGCAGATGGAGACGAGATCCTAGACATCCTAATCGACTCGGGAAACGTAGAGGTTGGGTTGGCGATCCATGGTTTCAGCAAGGATCTGGATTACGCCAGGAGCTGCGTTGAGAACGGCATCTATCTCTCGGTTGGGCTGCGAACCATCCAGAGTAAGGAGCCCAAATACCTTGAGGCTGTGAGATGGACGCCGTTGGAGTACCTGCTCACGGAGACCGACTCGGGTACCCCTCAGGGGGTGCACACAGTCTGCGACGCCATCGGTAAAGTCAAGGGACTAAAAAGGATGCAGGTTGGTGAGGCGGCGACGAGGAACCTCATGAGGCTGTGCCATCTCTGACAGCCGTCTCTCACTCTGAGCGTCATCAGAGCAAGTTAGGCGCCGAGTATCCTCTGCACCTTTGTATCGAACCCCGCGTCTTTTATCCTGTGTGAGCCATACTGCATCTCTTCCAGGCTGTAGCCCATCGCCAGCCCAAGGGTTTGGAGATAGTACAGCACAGGAATCTTGAAGGGTATGTCTACCTTTCTTGCAGCCCTCATCTGGCCTGTGTCGAACTGGTTGAAGCACTGTGGGCAGATCACGTTGATGCAGTCGGCTTCAGCCCTCTTCATACTGTCTAACCTGTTCTTCAGCCAGGTGTACTCCTCGTCTTGTTGCCCATACGTTCCGATCGTCCAGCCGCAGCAAAGGTTCTTGAAGTCGTACTCGACGCTGCTGGCGCCTAGTATGGAGACCATCTCGTCCAGTATCAGTGCGTCCACCCCGAAGCGGTTCGAGAAGTGGCATCCTGTGTGAGTCGCTACCTTTAAACCCTCTAACGGTGTTTTCACCATCTTCATGATTTTGCTTTTCCCGACGTCTTCGTTGAGGACTTGGATAAAGTGCTTGACCCTAGATCTTCCCCTGAACTCGTGGCCGGTCTCAGCTAGAACCTCGTTCACCCTATGCCTAAGCTCGACGCTTTCTAGTTCCTCAACCGCGTTTTTCAACGTGTAGTAGCAGCCGTTGCAGAGTGTAATAATGTCTAGATTCTGCTCTTCCGCGAGGCTGATGTTTCTGGCTGCTATCGCTATCCATGTCAGCTTCTCGTGAAGACCGAACCCGGTGGGCTCCGGGCAACAGGTGAATCCACCTACATCCATAAGCTCCAGACCCAGCTGAGGCAGTATCTCCCTGGCGACATACTCGATGTGAGGGGCCCTAGAAGGTATGAAGCAGCCTCTATAGAAAGCAAATTTCTCAGTCAATTATCGTCGCCTCCATCGACGCACTCTTCTTTCACTGACTTCGTCTTCTCGGCGATAATAGCCAAGTCAGAGACATCCGGTTCTTCAAGGGAGGGTAAACCCAACTTGTCTCTCCTGGACAGTGTTAAAGATGAGACGGGGTAGACTGTGCCCTCCTTTATCACTTCATCTATTTCTCGTTGGACCAGCTCCCTGGCTAGGGGTCTGAAGGCTCCGGTGGGGCATACCTCCGCACACATCCCGCATGAGGCACAGCCTGACTCAAGGAGTGACTGTACTACTCCCGAGTTGACGCTCATGGTGTAGCCGCGGCCCTCGAAGTTGATCACTCCGTAATGCTTCAACTCGTTGCAGGCGTTAACGCATCGTCCGCACAGGATGCATTTATCGGGCTCACGGATGATGACGGGGTTCCTGGCGTCAGTCGGCTTCTCGCCCTTGACCTTGGTGAGAAGCTTTTTCCTGTCAGGTCTTATCCCTAGGCTTTCGGTGAGTTCGAGGAGAACGTTTTCCCCGTCCTTTTCGAGGCTGTGGACGTCGACGCTGAGGTCGTCGAGCATCAGCTCCACGATGACTCGCCTGGAAGCCGTGGTGCGTTCATTCGCCGTCTCCACTACCATCCCTTTGCTAATGGGCGTCGTGCACGCGGTCTCTAACCTGTCTCCCCTGCCTACATCGACCAGACACACCCTGCAAGCCCCCGTCGGGGATAGCTTTGGGTGTGAGCAGAGCGTCGGTATTTGTATTCCGTGGCTCTCCGCGACCTCCAGGATGGTTTGCCCTGGTCGCCCAAAGAGCTTCCTTCCGTCGATCTCGAGTTCAACTCTCGAGTCATCAGCTTCTACGCTCATCCGCTACCAGACCTCCCTTATGGCGTTGAACGGGCATCTGCTCTGGCAGTTCCCGCATCTAATGCACATCTCTGCGTCGATGCAGGCTACTCTACGGGCGTCACCTGCTTGTGCTTCGATCATGGAGATGGCTTCCGTGGGGCATTCCTTGACGCATAGTTCACAGCCCTTACAGGCGTCGCTGGACACCTCGTATCCCTTCATGAAGTGCTTGCAGATGTGAGCCGGGCAGCTGTCTCCCGCGACGTGCGCCTCATACTCGCTTCTGAAGTATCTGAGGGTGCTGAGGACAGGGTTCGGCGCTCCCCGACCTAACGCGCAGAGAGACGCTTCGGCGATGGTCTTGGACAACCTTTGAAGCGTCTCTATGTCATCGTCTCGACCTGATCCTTCCGTTATCCTCTCCACTGTCTGTAGCATGGCTTGAAGCCCGATCCTGCATGGAGTGCATTTTCCGCAGGACTCCGTGGTTGTGAAGTTCAAGAAATACTTGGCGAGATCGACCATACAGGTGTCTTCGTCGAGCACTATGATCCCGCCAGACCCCATTATGGTTCCGGCGTCTTGTAGCGACTCGTAGTCGATGGGCAGGTCCAAGGAATCGTAGGGGAGGCAGCCTCCCGAAGGTCCTCCGATCTGTACTGCCTTGAGCCTCTTACCATCTGGAACTCCGCCGCCGATGTCGAAGATGAGCTTCTTCAGCGACATTCCTAGGGGCACCTCGGCGGCGCCTGTCCTCGTGACGTCGCCGGCCAAACAGTATACCTTGGTTCCCTTGCTCTTTTCCGTGCCCAACTTGGTGTACTCGGCTGCCCCTTTCACGATTATCGTCGGGATGTGTGCAAGGGTCTCGACGTTGTTTATGGTCGTCGGCTTATCCCAGAGACCCTTCGTGGCGGGGAAGGGCGGCCTCGGTCGGGGCATGGCTCTATTACCCTCTATCGCCGCGATCATGGCGGTCTCCTCGCCACAAACAAACGCCCCCGCGCTTAACATCGGTCTCACGTCTAGGCTGAAGCCTGAACCCAGGATGTCTTCACCCAGCAGACCATGTTTCTTTGCATCTTGGATCGCTTGAGCCAAGTGCTCAGCCATGAGGGGCTTCTCCGCCCTGACGAAGACGTAGCCTTCACTCGCGCCCGTCGCGTAGGCCGCGATGATCAGGCCCTCTAGGACTCTGTGTGGGTCGCCTTCAGCCGTGAGCCTGTTCATGAACGCGCCTGGGTCCCCCTCGTCGGCGTTACATATCATGTATTTGACGTCGCCTTTTGCCTGACGACAGAACTTCCATTTGAGGCCCGTCGGGAAGCCGGCGCCGCCTCTCCCTCTGAGACCGGACTTCATGACTTCCTCGATCACCGTTTCAGGGCTCATCTCCTTCAGGACACGGGATAAAGCTTGGTAGCCCCCTGAGATGATGTATTCCTCTATCGATTTGGGGTCGATGATCCCGCAGCTCTGGATGGCGTCTCTCTCCTGGTGCCTGAAGAAGGGGATCTCATCCAGGAGCGGCACATCCTCCTCGCCTCTCATCGTCCCGGTCTTGGCCCTGAGAGCGAAGGCTCTGCTCACGTCGCCTTCGAGATACGAATCCAGTAAGCTTCCAACTTCCTCAGGGGTGACTTTGCTATAGATCGCAGGCGTGCTCCCCTTTCTCTCGACCTCAAAAATGACCTCTGCGTAGCAGGAGCCCATACACCCGGTCCTGACTAGCTTCGTTCCCGGAGCCTTCTCCGAGAGTTTTTCCTCTAGGGCATCGAAGACTGATTGAGCCCCCGAGGCGAGGCCACATGTGCTGGTTCCGACTGTGACCCTGAGCCCGTTCTCCCCGTACAGGGTCTCTTCCA
>CAYPNN010000105.1:0-6096 GCA_964412065.1 uncultured Candidatus Bathyarchaeia archaeon | reverse complement strand
CACCCAAACCGATCAAAAGATCCCAGAGGTTCATTTGCTGTCTGCGCCTCCTTTCAAACGGGCTGCCAGCTCTATGGCCTCGATGATCCTGCTGTAGCTGCTACATCGGCATAGGTTGCCGGTCAGCGCCTGGCGAATCTCGTCGCGCGTTGGATGGTCGATCTCCTCCAACAGTTTGGCGCCGCTCATGATGAAGCCGGGAGTACAATAGCCGCACTGGACGGCGCCCGCTTCAATGAAGGCGGTTTGCACCGGGTGCAGCTCCTCGCCTTGCTGCAGACCTTCAATAGTGACAATGTTTGCGCGATGCGCCCTCGGTGCCGGCACCAAACAAGCATTCACAGCCATCCCATCCAAGAAGACCGTACAGGCACCGCAATCTCCTTCAGCACAGCCCTCTTTGGTCCCCATCAAGCCGATGTCCTCGCGTAGCATTCGGAGCAGTGTCTTGTCGTTTGCGTAATTCACTGAGTACTCTTTGCCGTTGATCTTCGTTTTGATTACTTCTGAGGTATTATTGGGTTTCAGGTTTAGGGCTTGCACTTTTCCCTGTGTCTTGCCCCAGAGCATTATCCGTTCGGAGGGGAAATCGTTGCGCTCGGTTCCGTCCCGTAACGAGGCCAGTGCCCTGGCGACGAGGACTCGAACCATGTCGCGTCGGTACTCCGCAGTTCCTCGAATATCGTCAATGGGACGTGCTGCGTCAACAGCAAGACTCGCGGCATCCCTGATGACGTGTTCGTCCAGCATCTGACCCTTTAGAAATCGCTGGGCTTCCTTCGCTGTTACTATCGTTGGCGCAACTGATCCGAGGGTGATTGAGGCATGTTCGATCCTAGACTGATACGATGCTGACTCGAAGCCCAAGACCACAGCCATATTAACGACCGAGATGGCTTGCTCTTGGCGTAACCCCAGCTTTATGAACGTACCGATTTCTTTATCCTTTAACGCTGGAAACGATATTTCTGTTAACATCTCATCTGGTTCGAGCGCGGTGTGGCGTACCCCGAGAGTGAACTCATCAAGAGGTAGGTTGCGCTTCCCAAGCTCCTGGCTCTGCAGAGTCACTCGCGCGCTCATCGCGATCAGTGGAGTGATCGTATCGCTCGCCGGTGAAGCTGTAACCAGATTACCTGCAATCGTCGCACGGTTACGTATCTGTGGCGTGCCCACTTGCCAACACGCGGAGGCTAGGGGAAATGCCTTCTCAACTAGATCTTTGTGTGCGGCAACTTGATTGTGGGTCACTCCAGCGCCGAGATGGAAGATACCGTCATCGAAGCGAATATTGTCTAAGCCGCTGATCCGGCTTACGTCGATGAGCACTCTTGGAGAGCGCACATGCCGTTCTATTTCGACGATGAGGTCTGTGCCGCCGTTGATGACACGTGCGTCTTGGCGGTGCTTTGCGAGTAGTTCGAGGACCTGCTCCACCGAGGTTGCTGTTATGAATGTTTCCCACATTTTCATAAGTCACTTTATCGAATCGATACTATCGGAACGACACGTTCTTACAGAATTATATAAATATATCGTTTCGATATAATACCATGAGCTGTAGTAGAAAATGCTGAAAGGATTTTCCTCAAAAGTGTACCAACCTCTCTTTCTGTGGGTTATGAAAGACGGACCGATCTACGGGTATGAGCTAACAAGTAGATTCGAAAAAATGGCTAAGGGACACATTAAGATAAGTTATGGAACGGTTTATCCCATTCTGAGACGCATGGAAAAAAGTGGGCTGACCAAGTCTACAAAGGATGGGGCCTCTGGCCGGGTGTACTATGAACTTACGCCTAAGGGAAAACTTGCACAAGAAAAGTTTGCAAGTAATATAGAGGAAACAAAAAAATATCTCAGCGGGAAATTGCTTGGTTCTATAGCAATCTACCAAGAGCTCTTTGGAAAAGAAGCCGTGGACGAACTTCTAGAGCAAATAGAGTGAGCTTACGCACGCGCATGTTATTGTACGAGAAATTCAACATTACCGTCCCATGTAACTAGAAAAAACAATGCGGCAGGAGGCTTCATCCATTGGCGTGGATGCCATCGTACCTTCTTCCTCCAATTACTCGCCTTCGAATTCATGCTGTCCGCCCTCTTCTCAGTAAACCATTTTTTAACTAGTCTAACGATAAGTGAACCACAGTTGATGAGGTCGCTGCGATGAGTGAATGTCCTAAATGTGGAGGAGAGATGATCCAGGGAGAGGCGTACGTAAGCGTCACCACGTCCTCGCCCAGTCCCATGATGGGCGGGATGCTGTCGCCGATGTCCGGGATGAGTCTGGGGGGCGTCGGGACGACGCAGGAGGAGCGCGTCAAGTGGCGCGAGAAGACGGGGGAGAAGAAGGGCTTCCTGATAAAGAGCGACGAGGTGCGCACCTTGGCGGTGAGGGGAAGAAGATGCCTCGAATGCGGCTACATCGAGCTCTACGCCCGTGAGTAACCCAAAACATAAAACACTTTATGCCTTGACCCGCGTACCCGGCAAGGTTTGTTCGTCAATCGTAGTACGTCGGTTCGACGGAGATCGATAACGTTATATTCGGGGACACGGGGTACAGGTTCCGAAACATAATGGAGACCATACGCAAGTACACCAACACGGACAAGGTCACCCTCGCCCTCATCCTCGAGGAAGGCAGAGCCCGCGCCACAGACCTCCAGTTCCACCTCACCCTCACACGGGGCCAGATCAAGACCGCCCTGGACAGGCTCGTCGCACAAGGCGCCGTGGCCTACGAGGCGGCGACACGCAGCTACAGGCTACTCTAAACAAACGTTTCTTTCGTCATCACCCAATTTCTCGATACGTTGGCAGGCTCTAAACATATGTTTAAACATATGTTTATATTCGTCCTAGGGATTTGATCCATGACCCGACGTGACGAAGACCCTGACCATCCGCAACGAGGTCTACGATCGGCTGCTCAAGATAAAACGAGAGGATGAGAGCTTCAGCGACCTCTTCATGAGACTCAGCGAGGAGGAGAACACACTTATGCTGCTGGAGAGGCTACGGGGAAGCATAGACCTGCCCGAAGCCGACGAGATACTCGAAGAGATCTACGAGAAGAGAGTCGAGCGCCGATATGCTAGTCCTTGACAGCGACGTTCTAATAGAGCTCCTCAGGAAGGGGAGCCCCCGCGGAGATGAAGCGTTAGAGACACTCAAGACCCTCGACGACGACATCGTGACCACAGCCATCAACGTCCACGAGGTCCTGTACGGCCTCGCAAAGCATGGCAAACACGCCACGGATCTCATGCGGATACGGGCCCTCCCCTACACGAGGAAAGACGCAGCCCTCTCAGCCAGTCTAGAGCTCCACGCGGAGCGAGCAGACACGCCCTCCGGCAGGACCGACACCATGATTGCGGCGGTCGCTGTTAACAACAACGCGAAGCTATACACCTTCAACAGACGCCACTTCCAAGCATTCACAGAGCAAGGGCTCGAACTACTCTAGACGCCGCCAGACCACCACGGAAGGCAAAGCCTCAGATGGTCGCATGCTAAGACATTTCAAAAACAACATACAGCCACCATACACCTGAAAAAAGCAGCGACAAGAACTCGCCTGAAAACGCCTATAACTCGTAACCTGTCACAAACCCAGAAAACGCTTATTACAGGTAGCGTGTAACAAGAAACCTTCATCCCTAAGACGCATCCACATCACCTAAATAAACCCAGGCAAAGAACCAGACATGCCAGGGGCCGCCCCCAAGGAAGACGTCAAAGTCATCAGAGTAAAGAAGCCCAGAGACGGCCCCATCAGCCTCGGAGACTACCTCACCACCGAGCCCCGCACACGACACACAACGGCCCAGCAGCTCAAGGAAGCCCGCAGAAGATTCCTCAGAGACAACAGGTAGCTACTTGCGGACCCTCACCACGCGGCCCCCGTTGGCCCGCACGAGCTCCCGGGGCGACATGCGCACCAGTGCGCAGTCCGAACCACCCCCGAGGTACACCATATCCTTCTCTAATACCCGGGGATCCACGAGGTAGGTGGCTTCGAACCCGAAGCCGGGGGTGCCCCCCACCGGGAAGCCGGTGAGCCCCAGCACCTCGTCGGGAGCCGCCACCCGCGGCCTCCCGGATCCCAGCGCCTTGGCGACCCGAGACGTGCTCGCCCTGTCCTCCCCCTTCACCATGGCCACGATGACCTCGCCTTCCTCGCCCACCATGCAGATGCTCTTTATGAAGTCCTCAGGCTCCGCCCCCGCCGTCTCAGCCGCGTCGGCCACGCTGTGGCAGCTAGTTTCGAAGGACAGGTGCTCGGCCTCGATGCCCCGCTCCTCCATGACCCTCTTCAGCTTCTCCTCGTACTCCCGCATAACGAAAAGATACGCTGAACACCGTTAAACCATTTACGCAACCATAAAACCAGCCCGTGGCCCAACAGCGACCCTCCTCGCCTCCAGGCGGAGAGGATCAGGATCAGGTAGGGGCCAGCGCCTCGACCACGGCGTCCCCGAACTCAGCCGTGGAGTTGGCTCCGCCGAGGTCCGGCGTCCTCACCCTCCTCGCCGCCAGCACCCTGTCCACGGCGGCGTCGATGCCCCTCCACGTGTCTTTCAGCCTCTTGTCGCCTCGTTTGTCGCCGAGCCAGTTCAGCATCATACCCACTGACAGGATCATCGAGGTGGGGTTCGCGATGCCCAGCCCGGCTATGTCGGGCGCCGAGCCGTGGGTGGGCTCCGCGTAGCAGTGCCTGTCCCCGGCGTTGATGCTCCCCGCCAACCCCATGCTCCCCTGGACGGCTCCGCTCATGTCCGACATGATGTCCCCGTACTGGTTGGGCATCACCGCCACGTCGTAGTAGCCCGGCCTCATTATGGCCCAGTAGCTCCAAGCGTCTATCCACGCGTAGTCCGTCTCCACGTCCGGGTACCCCGGCTCCAGCTCCTCGCAGACCGCCTTGAACAGGTTGTCCCCCCTGCAGATGCCCCACTTGGCGGCGCAGGTGAGACGCCTCCTGCCGTCATCTGGGGCGCCGGCCCTGCCCTTGTAGTCGCCCGACCTCGCCAGCTCGTACCCGTACCTGATGATCCTCTCGCAGCCCTTTCGGGTCTGGATGTAGTTGTCGACAGCCAGCTCCGTCTCGCCGCCCCGGGATAGCTGGCCGCCTACACGCACGTACATGTGCTCCGTGTTCTCCCTGAGCACTATGTAGTCGATGTCCCCGGGCTTCCTGCCCACGAGCACGCTGTCCACGCCGGGCCTGAGCCGGCAGGGGCGTACGTTGGCGTAGACATCCATGTCCAGCCTCTGGTTTATCGGCAGGTAGGGCCCAGGCAGCCTGTTCAGGTACTCGGGGAGACCCACGGGCCCCTTGAACCAGCAGTCGGCCTCGAAGAGCAGCTCCCTGGTCACCACAGGATCCCAGCCCTCCCTCATGTCGTGGTCGACGTAGTACTTGGCGCCGAACTCGAAGGGCCCGATTACCTCCAGGTCGAAGCCATACGCCTCCTGAACCGCCTCGAGAACCTTCAACGCCTCCGGCACGATCTCATGCGCTATACCGTCCCCTACTAGCGCCAGAATCTTGTAACCTCTAGACAAACAAGCACCAAGAGAGAATCCACTGCATAGTTCAAAAGATCATCGAGGCTAGAAGGGGACCCACCTGCGCACCCGGCCCATGTACCCCAGGTATTCCCCTCCGAGCGCCTCCACGAGCTCCCGCTCCTCGTAAGCAGCGAACCTGTCGTACGCGCAGAAGAACGCAGGCCACAGAGCCAGGGATGCCACGGAGAGCGTAGCCGCCGCCAGCCCAAGGTACACCAGCAGTATCCCCAGGTACATGGGGTGCCTCACAAGGGCGTAGACGCCCCAGTCCACCAGTCCCGGGCTCTCGGCGTCGATCACAAGCTCATGGGACTCCTCGATGAGGTACCCGCCGAACCCCACGACAGCCAGGCCGACGGTGGCCCTGAGCATCCACGGACACAGGAAACCACACGCCGTGACACCGTACCAGCCGTCCAGACCCCAGACCACCAGAAACATGAGTAGCATAACCACCTGGGCCCTGTCACACCAGGGGTGCTCCTCCCCTAGCCTCGCCTCCACAGACACAGT
>CAYPNN010000104.1:677-6203 GCA_964412065.1 uncultured Candidatus Bathyarchaeia archaeon | reverse complement strand
TATGATAATGAAAGACGACCTGGCTGGGCTGCTCAGGATGACAGCCCTCATACACGGGCACCACTGCGTGGGAAGCGCCATGGGGGTGATGGCGGGGCACTACGCCATGAAGACCCTGGGGGTGGTGGAGAACACGGGGATGGAGCACGTCATAGCCATAGTGGAGACTAACAGCTGCTTCAGCGACGGCGTCCAGATGGTGACGGGCTGCAGCTTCGGCAACAACAGCCTGGTCTACAGGGACTACGGCAAGACGGCGTTCAGCCTCATGGAGAGAAACGGCAGAGGCGTCAGGGTCTCCGCGAGGCCTGACCTCGGGGACCTGCTCAAAGACAAGAACCCGGAGACGCAGGAGCTGTACAGGAGGATCGTCAACGAGAGGGACGCCACCCCCGAGGAGGAGGCCCGCATGATGGAGTTAAACAAGAGGCACTGTTTCTCCGTCCTGGAGATACCAGCGGAGAAGGCATTCAAAGTGGAGCGTGTGGAGTCGGAGCTGCCGGGCTACAGCCGCCTCCTCGATAGCCACGTATGCAGGGGGTGCGGCGAGAAGGTGATGGAGACCAGGGCGGTGAAGAGGCTAGACGGGTATTACTGCATACCGTGCAGCGGGGAGGGCTACGGCCAGCTAGACTGGGCCGGCATCCACTGCGAGGAAGCGGGGATCAAAGTAAACGTTAAGGGTGGATCGGGTTAGATCAAGGTGTGACTGTTTTGAGCGAGAAAGAGGATAGGCTTAGGGGGCTCATAGAGCACTGGGCCCACCACAACGACGAGCACAAGGAAAGGTTCCTAGAAGCGGCAAGTGAGGCGGAGGAGCTGGGGCTCGACGAAGCGGCGGCCGAGATGAAGCGCGCGGCCGACAAGGCGGACGAGGTCTCGGCGCACCTGAGGAAGGCGCTGAAGAGTCTGGGAGGCAGTTGAGATGTGTGAGTTCAAGGTCTGGCTGGGTGACGAGAAGGTGGCCGAGGACGTGATCTACGCCAAGGTTAAAGACGGGAGGGTCACCCTAAGGGACGTGCTCGGTATGCCGGTGGTGATTGAGGGCGCCCGTATAGCGGAAGTGGACGTGGCTTCGACCAGACTCGTGCTAGAACACATAGGCTAATCGGCACCTCCATATTCGCATTTTTTTTGCTAGTTTAAGCAGGGGTTCTTAACTAGTCTTCCAAGCTCTAGTGTTTCCAAAAAAGGGGGAAGTGTTTACGACCCCGATACATGATCCGCCAGCAGGATTATGGCGTCGAAGGGCTCCAGCGTCAAGGTATCTGTAACCGGCTCGCCGTTGTTCACCTCGGGGGCCTGTGTGCCCAAGATGCGTTTGATGCCTGTGCGGCTGTAGGCTCCGACCAGCTCTTCTGCGGTGAATGTGTAGGGCTTGTTCAGGGGGTTCACCAGCACGAAGCCGTTCTCGAAGTCCCGCCTCCATGGGCCTGCACCGCCCTCATACACTTTGACGTCGTCGATGGCGACTTTGCCGCCGCCGCTGGTTAACGCGATCTCCAGCTGGAAGCCACTGCCGTGATTCAGCGTCACGGGGAACCTGACCTCGCCTGATCCCCCCGTATGGACCTCTGGCAGCGTGTAGCTGCCTAGCATGCCTTCTGTGCTGGTTATCCCGACGTAGAAACGGTCGTCGAAGGTCTCGAGTATCTCCCAGTCGAACTCCACGACGCAGGTCTCTCCGGAGCTGAAGGATATCGAGCCCGTCTTGGTATCCACCTTGGTCGTCTGCTTGTAGGCTGTGTGGTCCGGGTTGTATATCACGAGTCTCCCGTCTTCGACGGCCCCCTCTCCTTGCATGTCGGAGGGCATTGCCCCGCCCTCGAAGCCCTCCTCCCAGAGCAGGGTCTCGGGGGACCTGAGCTCCACCGCGTCTCCGAGGGGCATACCGAGGTAGCCCTTGCATCCTGGGTCTTCCACGGCGACGCCGTCCTCATCCACCATGTACTCATCGAACCAGTAAGGCACGGCGCGGTTGTCGAAGAGGTCGTACTCGTAGAAGCCGTCCCCCAGCAGAGCTGTCCCTAGGCCGAGGCGCTGCTTCTCGATGTCTTCGGCGGTTGGCTCCAGGTAGTTCCGGTCCTCGGGCGCATCCGACATGCCGAGGGGGTGGCCGGCTGCTTCGAGTATGTTGAGGTGCGGCTCCCGGGTCCTCTCCTGAGCCATGTAGTAGAGGTCGAAAGTCGTCCGCCATGCGCCTTCGTTTGGCTGCAGCCTTCCCATGAACCAGGAGTCGAGGAGTATCTCGAAGATGTAGCCATCGAGATAGGGGGCGAGACAGCCGTAGGGGGTGAAGCCGGCGTTACCGATGATGATCTCGTTTTCCCCCACCTCAGCCCTGAGGCTCTCCATGAAACCTATCCAGGCCTCCTTCGTCTGGTCGCTTATCTGGGCGGGGGTCTCGTCACGCTGCCCGTTGAGGTTTATGTCGAAGTCGATGAGGGAGGGGTCCTGTGAGTCCGGGATGTAGAAGCTGACCTTGGGTATCGCGTTGTCGATCATGATTCCGTCCCAGACCCCTGAAGCCATGACGTTGTCCACCATGTAGTTGACGACGGCGTCGGTGTATGTCTGCCCGCCGACGGCCGGACAGTCATCGAAGATGTTCAGCATGTATTGACCCGGGAAGTTAACGCATTCCGGGGCTACGCCGTGGGTGTCTTTCATCACCCACTCCTGAGGCAGCTCGCTGTAGAAATCGTAGGTAAGGTCGATGGTGGCGCGGGGCGGCTTATAGTAGCAATCGGTCTCCGCGTAAATCGTGTAAGGCAGGATGACGATGTCGGGGTTGAGTTCACGGAGCCTCTTGACGAAGAAGGTTTCTTTGGTCTGGCTAGAGACGCCGGGTCCGGCGACGACGTCGAAGAGGGACAGCTTTCCCAGGTACTCGTCCAGCTCATGGACGAGCTCCTCCTCGGGCCAGTCGGGCGCCATGCCGGTGCCTTCGGCCCAGTGGAAGGGAGCCCCCAGCTGATAGTTGCCCAGGCGAGGGTAGGATAGCTCAGCCAGCTTCGCCCACCCTTCGGGGGGGCTGGTCACGGGCAGGGGGTCTAAGCGATAGACTCTGAGGTCATCTATGACGATAGTTGTACCGGTGGCGGCGGTGAGCGTCAGGTAGTAGTTGGTGGCGTCGGGAGTCAGCCCACCGAACGAGAACGTACCACGCGGCTCGGCGTTGGACAGCAGTCCGTTAAGGACCACCGACTCGTCCTCATCGGTCGAACCCTCTGGGCGGAGGTTGATCCACAGGGGATACTCGCCGCTGCCAGCGTCAAATAGTTGATAGTCGAGCTCGAAGACGTAGTAGGTGTCTCCCTCCAGAGGTAGAGTCGTTGGATCGGTTTCGATGCCTTGGTACTGGGACAGTTTGACCGACGCCGCGCCTTCGAGGGCCCCCTCAGTTATCGTCTCACCATTCACCGTCACACCGGGGTACGTGGCCGACTCGAAGTCGTTGAAGTATATCTCGGTATAGGTCGCCGTCCAGCCACGGGGTGTCCCTCCAGGGATGGACGGGACATCTGGACGTGGGGGTATCTCGATCGTCACGGGCTGCTCCTCTGGACCCCCTGCTTCCTCCTCTGGCGATGTTTCTGGGGTCTCCGGCGCCTCCTCAGACGGAGGGGGAGCACCGTCGGGGGCCTCCTCTGGTTCCTCGGAAGGTGCCTCAGGGCGCATGCCCATGTACGCTACGCCCGCCAACACGAGAACGATGACAAACAGAACTCCGATGGTTTTCGCATCCATCTTCATTACTTACAACTCTTTAACAATATCCCATGTAACGATAAATGGTTTTTCATTAAACATCTAATAATATTAAAACATATACAGACGCCAAACATGCTAATTAATATCTAGAATCCAGCGAGAAAGACTGTTTTCCGCTTGGATTCAAGGATTCAAATCCCTTTTCCGGCGCCCGCGTGCGGATAGCTGAGGTCGATGTGTCTTCGACGAGGCTCGTGTTAGAAATAATGGATTAATCTAATAAACTAAGTTCTACACGGCTATTTCCCGGTAAATCCCGTCATTGGTACTTTACATAGTCACTTCCGGACACTAGTCGGGTCGTTTTGGTTTTTCCTTAATCAGATAGATGATTGGGATCCCGACGAGGAACAGCAGAGCAGCCGCAGTGAAAGGAGCCTTTGGGCTCAGAGAGCCGTACAGGTATCCACCGAGAAGGGGGCCCAAGACGGAGCCCATCCGGAAGCCTGTCATCCTAACGCTGAAGGCCGCCCCCGTGAGCTCCGACGGGAACGAATCTGACAGCAAAGCGAGGGACGCGGACCCCATCATGCTCAGACACCCGGCGAAAAGAGAGTAGAGACCCAGCATTACCATCCAGTCGTTCACCATCGCCCAAGCCGTAAATATGAGAGGGATCGGCAGCAGGAAGGCTACGATGATCCTCTTCCTCCCGTATCTGTCGGCCAGCCACCCCCCGGGAACCTGGCTCAGGAGACTAAGGACGCTGGAGCCGGAGAAGAAGAGCCCTATGCTGGAGAGGGGCAGGCTCATCTGGTTCTTTAGGAAGAGGGGGAGCATGGTTCCGACGACGCTCTGACCCGTGGAAAGTGCGAACGAAAACGCGGAGAATAGGAGAACAACTGTAAGATACTCTCGTTGAAAGATAGCCGATACGCTCACCCTCTCCTCCATCTTCCCGCCCTTCTCCTTACCCCTGAGCATAAAGACCGGCAACGTCGCCAGAGCCATAACGACTGCGGCGACTCGGAAGCTGAGGTACCACCCTGACCTCTCGGCGAGGTAGCCGCTCAACGGGGGGGACACGATGCCGCCGATGGGCCAGTCCATGCTCATGATCCCGAATACAGTGGCTTGGCTCTCAGGGGTCGCATACTCGGCGATCATCGCCATCCTTGTGGGCCCAACGAAGACGTCAGCAAGATTATATACCATGTACAGAGGCGCGACTGTCCTCCAGTCCCTCGCCGATGCCATAAAGACGGGCACCGTGGCCCAGATCAGCAAACCCATCAGAAGCATCCTCTTCTTGCCCATCCGTTCCATGAGGAACCCGCCGGGGATCATCAGCGCCGTGGTGGCGAGGCTGGCCATGGAGATGACGAGGCTGATCTCCATCTCCGAGGCGCCTTGGCTGACGAGGAAGAGCGGGAACAGGGGCTGTATCAACTGGATCGAGATGACGACGGCGAAGCTGGCCGCGAACAGCAGCCAGAGGTCCCTGTTTAGTTTCGGCATCGGAGAAGCCCTTTTTACAGTGACTTGCGGCTTTCGACGGATAAGAATTCCCCCGGGTGATTTATAGAGGGGGGGCTAAGGCGTCGGGCTTATGAACCAGAGGACTGCGCCACAATTACAAAAGCCGGAGAACGTCTTCACACTCGTTTAGGGAAGAAGAGCCTCAGTGGGTTATCTCGTAGAAGCCATCCAGCGTATTTCTTCGCCTCGTCGAGGCCGAACGCTCCGTCGTCCACCTTCGAGGCCAGGACCCTCGCGATGTTCTTCTTGGCGATCACCGCGTGGCCGTAGACC
>CAYPNN010000104.1:0-667 GCA_964412065.1 uncultured Candidatus Bathyarchaeia archaeon | reverse complement strand
ACTCTGAGAGGGCGGAGCGGGCCCGGGCGTCGCTGATAATGTGCATCCAGCACATGTCGATGTAGACGTTAGGGAAGTTCTTAGCGAGAGCACCCAGCTCTGAGGAGTACGGCCAGCCCCCATGGAATATATCGAACTGGGCGTCCCTGTACTCCATGAATAGGTTGACTAGGTGGGTGGGCTTGGAGTGGGTGACGATGTTCTCGTTTCCCTCCTGGAGGCCCGTGTGGATCTGTATGGGCAGCCTCCTCCTCTCGGCCTCCTGGACTATGAGGTGGACGAGGTAGTCCTGGAGGGGCAGCAGCTCCTCGGCTCCGACGTCTGCCGGAACCCGTTTATCCCCCTTCGGAGGTACCTCGACCCTCTTGAAAAGCCTCACCCTGAAGATCTCGTTGAACGCCTCCTCGGCCTCGGAGAACGAGGCCTTCTCGAAGAGGAGAGGCCGGTTGTATGCGATGGGTATCTTCACCCCCACCACGCTGCCTTGGAGTCGGTCGAATCTCGTCTTCACGGCGTTGCAGAGGTCGTTCAGTGTGTGTATGGGCCCGCCCATGGACCGTCCGACTGCCTCGACGGCTGTCCGGTCCCTCATCCTGAGGATCTCGTTGAACTCCAGGACGGGGACGAAGAGGCTCCTGTCGACGTCGTAGACGCCCATGTCTAGTAT
>CAYPNN010000103.1:0-6204 GCA_964412065.1 uncultured Candidatus Bathyarchaeia archaeon | reverse complement strand
GTACGGCGTGGAAGAGCAACGCTGTATGCCTGTGTTCATGTAGGCCTCGTTGTCCATCAGCACGTAGGTGAAGTGGTGGCCCCTCTCCAGGGCGCCGCTCAGGGCCTGGATGCCTATGTCGTAGGTGCCTCCGTCGCCGGCGAAGGCGATGACGTTGATGTCCTCATGCTTGGCGAGGGGCCCCCTGCCTTTGCGCCTCTGGGCCCTCCACGCGGCCTCGATGCCGCTGGCGTTAGACGCCGCGTTCTCGAAGGCGACGTGGAGCCACGGCACCTTCCAGCTGGTGAACGGGAAGATGGTGGTTGCCACCTCAAGGCATCCCGTGGCGTTGGTCACGAACGTCGGCTTGTCGGAGGCGGCCTTCATTATCATCCGGGCGACGATGGGGTGGGCGCATCCCGCGCAGAGCCTGTGGCCACTGGTCAGGGTGTCCTCTATATGCGCCGCTTCTTTCATGGTTAGCTTGCTCATCTTACTCGCCTCTCACTCCTATGTAGGTGGATAGCTTGTCCACCTTGCCCGTCTTCTTGATCTTGGCCATGCTCTTGTATGCCTCCCTGATCGCGTCTGGGCTAACGTCCCTGCCTCCCAGCCCTACGACGTAGTCGGCCATCATGGGCCTCTCCGCGTCTTGGTAGTAGGCCGTCATGAGCTCCTCCATCAACGGGCTCGCGGGGGCGCCGAAGCTGATGCACTTCTCCATGACGCCCAGCACGGGGGTATCGCCTACGGCCTTCTTGATCTCCTCGACGGGGAAGGGCCTGAACAGCCTCAGCTTGATCATGCCTGCCTTGACGCCCTCGCCGCGCAGCTCGTCAACCATGTAGCGGACGGTTCCCATCATGGAGCCCATGCCGATGAGGGCGACCTCGGCGTCCTCCATCAGGTAGGGCTCGACGTACCGGTAGCTGCGTCCGCTGAGCCTGCCCCACTCCGTGTCCACGTCCTTCATGTACTTGAGCGCCTGCTTCATGGCGTCCACCTGGTGGATCTTGTGCTCGTAGTAGAAGTCCTGAAGGTCCAGCGGACCCATGGTGAGGGGCATCTCGGGGTCGAGCCTGAGCTCTCCCTTGCCTAGGTGGCCCTCCACCTCGATGAACGGCCGTTCGCCGACGAACCCCTGGACCGCCTCGTCGGGCAGGGTCATCACGTTCTCCATGGTGTGGCTGAGGGTGAAGCCGTCGAGGCACACCATGACGGGCAGCTGCACGTTGAGGTGCTCAGCTATCCTCCACGCCATGATGCTGGCGTCGTAGACCTCCTGGGCGTTCTCGCAGTAGATCTGGATCCATCCGCTGTCGCGGGCGCCCATGCTGTCGCTGTGGTCGTTGTGGATGTTGATGGGGCCGCTGAGAGCCCTGTTAGCCACCGCCATCACGATGGGCAGCCTGAGGCTGGACGCGATGTACACGATCTCCCACATGAGGGCGAGCCCGTTGGCGGCGGTGGCTGTGAACGCCCTCGCCCCCGCGGCTGAGGCGCCGACGCACGAACTCATGGCGCTGTGCTCGCTCTCTACGGGGACGAACTCCGTGTCGACCTCGCCGTCCGCCACGTACTCGCTGAAACGCTCCACGATGATGGTCTGGGGCGTGATGGGGTACGCGGCTACCACGTCTGGGTTGACCTGCTTGGTGGCGTAGGCTACCGCCTCGTCGCCGTTTAGTCCCATAAGCCTCTGTTCTACCATTACTTTCTCACCATCTCTATCGCCTTCACCGGGCACTCCTTGGCGCATATGCCGCAGCCCTTGCAGTAATCCAGGTCGGGCACCGGGGTCCCGTCCTCCTCGACGTGGATGCACCCCTCGGGGCAGAAGAAGTGGCAGAGGTTACACTTCACACACTTGTCGTGGTCGATCCTGGGGGCGTCTACGCCCCAGTCACCCGTCTTGTACTCCACGCTCGGCCTGTAGCTCACCGCTCCCTTGGGCAGCTCCTGCCACGTCCTTTCCTTGCTCATCCCTTCTTCGCCTCCTCGTAGGCCTTCTTCACCAGATCCGCGTTGAGCTCACCGATCTTGCCCTCGAAACGAGTCTTGATCACCTTGATGAGGCTCTCCAGCTTCACCACGTCCGTGGCCTTGACTACCGTCCCAAGCATCGCGGTGTTCGTGATGGGCCTACCCAGCACGTCCAGGGCGAGGGTGGTGGCGTCCACGGTCCAGGTCTCCACGTTCTTCAGGCCGAGCTTCTCCCTGACGGCGTCCGCCGACTCGTCTGTGTTGACTATGAGCTTCGTGCCTTCATGGATGCCGTCCGAGACGGCGGGCCCGAGAAGAGTGGGGTCCAGGACCACGACGACGTCGGGCTCGTAGATGCTCGAGTGGAGCTGGATCCTCTCGTCGCTGATCCTGGTGAACGCCGTGATGGGGGCGCCGGCGCGCTCAGGTCCGAAAGCGGGGAAGCTCTGAATGTTCTTCTCCTCCATGAGCCCCGCCTGGGCGAGGAGGAGCGAGGCCGTCCAGGCTCCCTGGCCGCCCCGGCCGTGGAACCTGACCTCATATATCTTGCTGGTCAACCGTTTAGACCTCTCAATATGTTAAATGGGATCGTTATTAATCTATGCGGTAGTTATTTCCCCAGTCTTCTGCGGATGAGGTTGAGCTCGTCGCGTTTCTCCTGAGCCGTCTTGGCGGCCGCCTCAGGGTACCTAGCCCAGTCCCAGCCCAGGGACTCGTACGCATAGTTGATCGACCGGGACGACGAGACCATGAGGCGCTCCCCCTGGCTGTTGGCGCCGAGCCCCAGCGCCGCCACTGGGTCGCCTCCCTGAGCCCCGAGGCCGGGCGCCAGGATGAGGCACTCCTCACCGATGATCTCCCTGACTACGCCCAGCTCCTCCGAGGCGGTGCAGCCCACGACGTAGCCGTTGCAGCCGTGGGCGCGGGCGTCCCGGGCGAGGCGGACGTAGAAAGGCTCCCCGTCCATAAGCCTAGACTGGTAGTCGTGGGTGCCCGGGTTGCTCATGCGGCAGAGGGCGAATATCCCCTTGTCTTTTTCGTCGGCCCACCTGTATACGGCGTCGACGCCGTTCTCGTAGCCGGGGAAGGGGCTGAAGGTCACGGCGTCGAAGCCCAGAAGCTCTATCCAGTGCAGCCCCGCGTCCATGGTGGTGCCTATGTCGGACAGTTTGATGTCCAGGAGTGCCAGGCTGCCGCCCTCGTGGATCTTGTCCACGATCTCCTTGAGGTCGTCGAAGCAGAGGGCGTAGACCAGGAACTGGGCATTGGGTTTCACCACGGGCGCGTAGGGGGTGACTGCTTCGATGACGTTGAGGGAGAACTCCTTGAGCCCCTCCCTGACGCCCCTGGCCTCCATGAGAGGCGGGGGCACCACATACCTCCGCCTGATGCCCCTCGTCGTGGGGTCGATGCCGACGCATAGAAAGCTGTCCTTCTCCCGGCTGATCCCCACGTACCTGTCGACGAATCCCTTGCCCAGCATAGCCTTCACATTGATTGTGCGCGTTACCTCTTTAAATCCCTGCATGGAGAGTTGAATATGGGAAGCAGGGGGCACCGGTTTGATTAAGGAGCAGGAAACCAAGAGGCTGCTTCAGTTCAAGGAGACCATGGAGCAGAGGATGGCTGAGCTTGAGGCCGAGGCGGCGGACCTCAGGGAGGCCATGGCCGCGATAGACAGGATGATCGTGGCTGAGGGGTTCAGGACGCCCACCGTCCCAGAGGACGCCCCGCAGCCTACGCAGCGGGTGGAGACGCCGCAGCCTGAGAGCTTCGAGGAAGGCATGTCCATCACCAGCAAGGACGGCGC
Source organism: uncultured Candidatus Bathyarchaeia archaeon (assembly GCA_964412065.1). Taxonomy (GTDB): domain Archaea; phylum Thermoproteota; class Bathyarchaeia; order TCS64; family TCS64; genus RBG-16-57-9. The sequence goes on along the minus strand of CAYPNN010000103.1, from coordinate 2,432 downwards.
CGTCCTCGGCAGGATGAGGGTCAAGGGAAAGATTCTGGTCTTCGAGCCTCAGTCCGAGTACGAGTTCAAGACGGACATACCGCCTTTCCAGAGCTTCCTCGTGGAGAGGGTGCTGGCTAACATGAGCTCCTCCGACAGGGAGCGCGCCGCCAACGGCGAGATAGACCAGAGCGAGATACTTGAGTACGAGGTAGTGGAGGAGGACGGCGTGCTCAAGGAGCTGCGCGTCAGGAACTACGGCGGGGAGAGGCGTCTCAGGGAGATAAACAGCAGCCTCCGGTGGACCTTCGACAAGATGTACGACAAGATCAGGCAGGGGTGACGCCCCTGGAGGACGCCAAGAGGAACCCGCTGTGGCTCATACTGGCGGAGACGGCGCAGAGGCTCCCCCTATACAACGCCCACAAGGCGTACGTCAGGGACGAGATGCTGCCCGAGAACCCGGACGTATCCGCGGAGGAGATAAGCCACAGGCTCGACGCGCCCCTCGGCGAGGCCATGGTCATCCTGAGCGAGCTCAGGGAGGGAAAGGTGGACTAGACCACGTACCTGTAGGTTTCGTACTTCCCGGCGGTCTCGCTCTTCTGCGTGATCCGTATGACGTCGCCGGCCTTGGCCCCAAGGATGATGGAGATGGGGTCCACGCTCTTTATCCACGGGAACTGGTAGGGCTCCGCGTGGTACTTCTCAGACAGCTGCTTGCGCTCCTCGGCGGAGACGATCTCGTGCACCGGCACGAGGCTGTGCTTGAAGATGTCGAAGGTGGGGAGGCTCGGCGGGATCAGCTCGATTTTCATCTCGGGGGCGGAGCTCCTGGCTGAGTAGGTGTACTTGCCGTCGCCGACGATGATGCCGCCCGTCATCTCATCGGCGTCCACCTGGTCCCTGAGGTCCCTGACGTAGCTGATGCCGATGGTCGACTTGCCCAGCAGCACGTGCATTATGTACTTCTCGTCGCCCCTGCTCAGGCGGTACACTATCCTGTCCTCGTCCTTCTCGACGCTGTCGACGTTCAGCTTCCTGTACTTTATCACTAGGGCGGCCCTCATCTCCTCGAGGGTCTTCGCCTTCTCAAGGTCAGCCATGCTACTTCGCCTTCACCCTCTTGACGACCTGCGCCCTGACCTTGCGGAAGATCCTGTACCCGCAGTAGGGGCACCTGAAGCTGATGTACTTCTGGAGGTCGCTGTGGGGGACCCGCCGCCCGCAGCGCACGCACTCGTACACCGGCCCCTCCTGGTTCAAGTTATCTGAGCTGGAAGCGTCTGCCATTTCTACTCGACCCTAACATAACTCTAAACCCTCTCTTTAAAACATAGCGAATATCAGCGGGCACGGACCATCCGATCCGACGCCGCCCCGGACACGGTGACGTCCAGGACCTCCCCCTCGCGGCCCTCTGCGGCCTCAAGCAGCACCACTGGGCCGTGCCTAAGCGGGTACGCCACCATGTACCTGCGGTCCCTGTCGTAGGGCTCCGCCACCACGACCCTGAGTCTCTGCCCCACCATGGCCTCCTTCCTGCCCCTGTTCGCGTCCCGGGCGGCCATCCAGATCCTCCTGCTCAGCGGGTCCCTCGCGGCGGGCGGGCCGGAGGGGCAGCCCGCGAACGCGGACATGGGGAGGGACGTGAACCTGTACATTATCACCCTCTCGGCGCCGAGCCTCACCGCCTCACGCATGGTATGGACGGTCTCCGAGACGGTCCCCTCGCTCTGGCCAGGGAGCCCGTGGATGAAGTAGACGTAGGGCTTCAGGCCCGCCGTCTTCAGCCGCCTGAGCGCCGTCAAGGTCTCGGAGGGCGTGTCCGGCCTCCCCAGAGCCGCGCTGTGGGCTTCGCTGCCGGTCTCGAAACCCAGGTTTATGGGTGTGCCCCCGAGGTAGGAGCCGAGGATGTCCGCCGCTTTCTCGGTCACCAGCGCGGCCTTGATGTTCTCCGCCATCACAGACGCCTCGCCCTCGGCGACCCGGGGCAACGCGCCGATGCCAGCCAGCAGCTCCTCCAAAGCCTCGTAGTTGGGCTCCGGGCTCCTCGGGTCGGTCAGGGGCTCGGGGTCGACCAGGAGGTCCCGTCCGTAGTCGAGGATCCCCGGGGCGCTGAGCACTATCCGTCTGACGCCGTGCTCCAGGAGCTGTCGCACTTCGTCTATCATGGTCTCCGCGGGCCTCGACTTTGGGGGGCCGTAGAGGCTGGGCACCGAGCAGTAGCCGCAGCCGGGGGGTATACCAACGGGGCAGTCGTACCTCTCCTCCAGCCCCGCGCCTGTGCACCGCTCACAGTAGGTGCAGGCCTCGCCCAGGGGGCCCAGCCTCGCCCTGCGGTAGTTGCTGCACCCCCGGACGGCTTCCACGTACACCCTCGCCGCGTAGTGGAGGGGATAGTCCTCGATGCGCCGCGTAGACGGCCTGTACCGCTCGAAGACGCCCCTGCC
>CAYPNN010000102.1:0-6211 GCA_964412065.1 uncultured Candidatus Bathyarchaeia archaeon | reverse complement strand
CTCGGGATCCTGGGCTCGTACCAGGGCATCGACTACGCGTGGAAGTTCCTGCCCAGCCCCGCGCAGCCCCTATGGGACATCTCCTTCTGGGCATCCCACCTCCCGGACCTCGCCGCCGCCTTCTTCATCAGAGGCACGGACCTGATAGCCCTGGGGATCGGGGTGGTCATCATAGGAAACGCGGCGTCCGACTACATACTGGAGAGGAAGACCATAACGATGTGGGAGAACGTGGTCGGCCTCATATTCCTGTTCTGGATGCGGCTCATAGTGCTGGAGTCGTCAAAGGTACTGATGAACCCCGAGATAACCATCACCCCGTTTTCGCCCCTCATATTCTACACGGTGGCAGGCGTGGCCACGACCATAATCGCGGTGATCCTGATATACAAGAGGTTCGGCAAAGAGGCGTTCACGAGGCCCATGCGCGGGGAATCCTGAACACGAACTTTATTTATATAGTCGCGGACTATGGCAGGAAAGATGCTATACGAGATCCTCTCATTCCTCGGCGTCTACGGCGTCTACGAGAGATGGCTTAGGAACCAGATAGACTCGAAGGAAAAGCCCAGCCACGTGGGCGTCATCATGGACGGGAACCGGAGGTGGGCCCGGAGCCAGAACATGATCCCGTGGGAGGGGCACCTGGAGGGAGCCGACAAGGTCGAGGAGTTCCTCGACTGGTGCCTGGAGCTGGGCATCGAGACGGTGACCCTTTACTCGTTCTCCACCGAGAACTTCAACCGGGAGGAGGAGGAGGTCCAGGAGCTGATGAGGCTCTTCGAGAGAACCCTGGAGGAGGTCATGAAGTCCGGCCGGATACACGACAACCGCGTGAAGGTGAGGGCGATCGGGAGGATCAACACTCTGCCTCAGCGCCTACAGGAGCTCATCCACGACGTGGAGGAGGCCACGAAGGACTACAACCGGTACTATCTGAACATCGCGATAGCGTACGGAGGCAGGGCCGAGATAGTCGACGCCCTGAGGAAGATCGCGTATAAGGTCAAGAGCGGCGAGATGGAGCCGGAGATGATAGACGAGGGGGTCGTCGAGGCGAACCTCTACACCGCCCATCTTCCTCAGCCTGACCCGGATCTCATAATCAGGACGTCAGGAGAGTCCAGACTCAGCAACTTCCTCGTGTGGCAGGCGGCGTACAGCGAGCTATTCATGTTGGATGTCTACTGGCCTGCGTTCCGCAAGATAGATCTCATGAGGGCCATCAGGAGCTACCAGCTTCGTCACCGCAGGTTCGGGAAATAGGAGTGTTTCGTGATTGTTCCAGGTATCGGCGGATGTCGCCGTGTCTAGGCTTCGTCCCTGCGGTGAGGAAGACTTAAAAAACTTGTTCTGATTGTATTATTCTCACGAAGTGAGAGCAACTCTGGACTGATCAGCGGTGGCCCATAATCCCTCCATAATACGTAGTAATACACGGGTTAGGGCGGCCCCGTCGAACACCAGTCTTGAATTGTTAACACATACATGGTAACCAGAGAGCGGTCACCATCTAGATTTAACTATAGAGGGTATGGGGGAGGACGCAGCGGGAGCGTGAGGTTGAGTGGTATATATCAACAGGGTAGTCATCAAGAACTTCAAGTCCTTTGGAGGAGAACCCATCAGGCTCAACTTCCAGCCGGGGTTCAACATAATCACCGGGCCCAACGGCAGCGGCAAGAGCAACATACTCGACGCCATCCAGTTCGTCCTGGGGGAGCTGGGCTCCAAGAGGATGAGGGCCCCGGACCTCGGCGGACTCATCTACGACGGGGCCGGGGAGGACCACATAGGCCGCGCCCAGGTCTCGCAGGTGAGCCTCTACTTCGACAACACGGACAGGGGCCTCCCCGTCGACAGGTCCACCGTCAGCATAGGGCGGAAGATGGACAGGGACGGCAAGAGCTCGTACTTCATCAACGGCAAACGCACCAGCCGCCGCCAGGTCGTGGACCTCATAGAGATGGCCGGGGTGACGCCCGGCGGCTACAACATAGTTCTCCAGGGCACGGCCACGCGGCTCAGCGACCTCACGCCCCAGGAGCGCATGAACGCCCTCGAGGACCTCGTGGGCATCACGGAGTACGACGAGAAGAAGGCCGCCGCCAGGGTGAGGCTCAACGAGGCCGAGAGGAAGATCGAGATAGCCACCGCGAGGATCGAGGAGATAAAGAAGCAGGTCAACGAGCTGGAGAAGCAGAGGAACAACGCCATCACGTATAGCCTCCTGGACAAGGAGGAGAGGAGGCTCAACGCCTACAGGCTCAGCGGCCAGCTCGACGGCCTCGAGGCGAAGCTGAACGAGATCCAGGGCCAGATAGGCGAGAGGCAGGAAGAGATCGAGGGCCTGGAGGAGGAGAGGGAGAGTTTCGTCGAGGAGAGGGCCGAGGCCCAGCGGAGGCTCGACGAGTTCAACAAGGAGGCGGCGGAGCGGGGCAACACCAGGCTCCCGATGCTCAGGTCCGAGCTCGTGGGTAAGAACACGTTGAAGGAGAGCCTCAACGGCAGGCTCAGGGAGATAGAGCAGAGGAAGGCCACCCTCCAGACGGATATACTCGAGAAGGAGGCCGAGATCGAGGGCTCGCGGGTAGAGATCTCGAGCCGGAACACCCAGCTACAGGAGCTGGGCGAGCTGGAGGGAGAGCTGAGGGAGGAGCTCGACGGGAGGCTCACCGAGCTGGCTGGGATCAACGAGAGGATCCACTCGGCCAGGGAGACGGCGGAGCAGAACCAGAGGGCCCTGGAGGAGCTCACCGAGTCGCTGATGCCCATGCAGGAGAGCCTCACCGGCATCGAGACCGACATGAACAGGCACGCCATAGCGGCGGAGGCCATCGAGGAGAGGATCGCGGGCCTCGAGGAGCGCAGGCAGAGCTTCCTGGAGCGCAGGGGGTCCCTGGAGGAAAAGCTTCGGGAGTACGAGAGCCTCAAGGACGAGGAGGCCAAGAAGCTAGAGGACATGATCAAGACCGTGGAGGACCAGGTCAGGCACCAGCGCAGCATCAGGAGCACCATCGAGGGCGCCAACAAGCTGGCGAAGGACGCCGAGACCACCATCACGGAGTTTGCCGCCAAGAAGGACCTGTGGCGGTACGTGGTCACCGAGGAGAAGGCCCTCGAGAGGATCGTGGAGATTGGGGAGGCGGGGGCCATAGACGGCTACCACGGCCCCTTCAGGAGCCTGCTGAAGATTGATCTACCCATCCAGAGGGCGGTTAGGAGCGCGGCCGACGGCTGGGTGAACGCCGTCGTCGTCGACGACGTGGGGGTGGCTAAGGAGAACGTCGAGCGGCTCAAGAAGACCAAGCTGGGGATGACGCGCTTCATCCCGCTGGACAGGCTTAGGCCGCCGGAGACGCTGCCCCGGCTGGAGATCGAGGGCGTCGTGGGCGCCGTGCCCGAGCTCATCAGGTACGACGACGTCTACGCCCCAGCCGTCTACATGGTCTGGGGGGACACCTACGTCGTGGAGGACGCCGACGCCGCGGAGAAGGTGGCGGCGGAGGGGTACAGGGCGGTCACCAGGAGCGGGGACGTCTTCGACGCCTTCGGAGGCATCAAGGGAGGCTACTACAGGAGGCCGCCTGACTGGAGCAAGCTGGTGCCGACGGACGAGTCGATAAGCAACCTGTCGACCACCATCAGGGACCTCAGGGGCAAGCTGAGGAGCAGGATGAAGGAGCTCAAGTCGTCGGGCTTCGATCTACGCAAGTTCACCCAGTACATGGAGGACAGCCAGGTGCGGGTCAAGCGCATCGACGCCGACATGAAGGCGACCCAGGAGAGCATCGACCGCCTGGACTACAGCATGAAGATGCTCCTCGAGAACGTGGGGAAGGCCAAGGAGGGGATGGAGAACGAGCTCAGGCTCAAGGCCACCCTCAAGGAGAGGAAGGCGAGGACCCTGGAGCAGATAGAGGAGACGAAGACGCGCGTCGCGGAGCTCCGGGAGGTGAGGCTCAGCGACGTCGCCAGCCTGGAGCTTGACAGGAACACGGTGAACCACGAGTTGGGGCTGCTGGAGAGGCGTGTGGCTGACATGGAGAACGACAGGACCATCCAGTCGGGCTTCGTGGACAGGATACTGAGCCTCGAGATCACGGAGGCCGAGCAGGGCATCCAGCGGGCCAGGGACGAGATAGCGGCGCTGGACGCCGAGGCGAAGGAGATCGAGGCTCAGCTCGCCGAGGTGGAGACGGACATAGAGGAGGTGGACAAGATGCTCAGGGAGGTCACCTCCGAGGTGGAGGCCACCAGCAAGGTGTACGAGCGGCACCAGAGGACGCTGAGGCAGATAAACAACAGGATCGAGAGCCTGGACAGGCGCAGGGCGGAGACGGAGAGACGGGTAGGCGGCCTCACGCTGGAGACGGAGAAGGTGAGGCTCCAGGCGGAGCAGAGGCTGGAGGAGCTGGCGCGCCTGGGCTTCAGCGACAGGGTCGAGACGGACGAGCTGGGGGTCGAGCAGGTGGAGCGGCGGCTTGGCCAGATAAGGAACGAGAAGCGCAGCCTGGGCGCCATAAACCAGCTGGCAGTCGAGCACTACGGCATAACAATGCGGGAGTACAAGCAGAGGAGCACCAGGATCAACGGCATGGAGGAGGAGAAGAAGAGCATCCTCGAGTTCATCGACGAGATCGAGAGGGAGAAGCAGGCCCACTTCATGAACGCCTACGACCAGATATGCGAGAACTTCAGCGACATATTCGGCAGGCTCACCGGCGGAGGCGACGGGCAGCTTGAGCTCCAGAAGCCGGAGGACCCGTTCAGCGGCGGAGTCGACCTCTACATCCAGTTCCCCGGGAAGCCCATGCGGCTGGCCAGCGGCGCCTCCGGCGGGGAGAGGAGCGTCGCCGCCATAGCGTACCTCCTCGCCGTCCAGCGGTTCCTGAAGGCGCCGTTTTATCTGTTCGACGAGATCGACGCCCACCTGGACGACCTGAACACGAGCAGGCTCGCCGAGGTGCTGAAGGAGAACGCCGTGGACGGCCAGTTCCTCATGATCAGCCTCAAGGACGTGATGGTGCACAACGCGGACAGGATATACGGGGTGTTCGCCCAGAACGGCGTCAGCAGAGTGTTGTCGCTGCCCATGAGGGAGGCGAAGGTGGCGGCTTGACCAAGGAGAAGCCGTACTACCTGCGTCAGCCTTGGGACGTGCTGTTCAGGGAGAACAAGCTAGAGAAGGTGTCTCCGTGGAGCGTGAACCTCGTGCTGCTCCTCACGACGCTGCTGGAGGAGATGGAGAAAGCCGGAATCGACTTCCGGCTGGCGGGCACCGCGATCCACAGCAGCGTGCTGATATATCTGAGGAAGGCGGAGCTGCTCCTCACGATGGAGGAGCTGCCGCAGCCGGACGAAGACAGGGACGACGTCTACATGCCGCCCGCGCTGCCGCTGCCTTTCAGGTTCGAGCACACCACCACCACGGTGAACGACCTCATCGAGGCCTTGGAGAAGGCGCTCACGGACAGGTCCCGGAGCCTGCAGCCGAGGCTGCCCGTGCTGCCCACACCCATCCCGGACTTCCTGGATGCGGAGCAGTACCTCCTGGAGATAGAGAGCAGGGCGGACGACCTGCTGGAGGAGCTGCGGTGGAGGCGCGACCGAGGCGGCGAGATGAGGCTCACCAACCTCGTGGCGGGGCAGACGTGGGCCGAGGCGGTGCGCATCTTCATGATGCTGCTCTTCCTCGCCCAGAGGATGGAGATCGATCTGCTGCAGGACGAGGACGAGATGGACATCCTGATAACCGTGACGGAGGACGCCGTTTGAGCCGGGCAATGGAGAGGCATGAGAGACGGATGTGCAGCCTGGAGGCGGCGCTGTACTCGGCCGGGAGGCCGGTCCACGTCGACGACCTCAAGTCGGTGGTGGGCACCAGGTCGGGGAGGGTGGTGAGGAAGCTCGTGGGGAGCCTCTCCGATAGGTACAGCACGCGGGGCGGGGCGCTGGAGGTGGTTCTCCACGAGGACGGGAGGGCGGCGATGCAGCTATCCGAGGAGTACGACGAGATGGTTAAGAGGTTCAACAACAAGCCGCTGCTCACCGTGGGGCCGCTGAAGACGCTCAGCTACGTGGCGTTCCACCAGCCCGTGGACCAGAGGCAGGTGGTGAAGGACAGGGGAGGCCACGTCTACGGGCACCTGCGGATGATGGAGAACATGGGGCTCATCCACAGGCGGCGCACCGAGGACCGGAGCTACAT
>CAYPNN010000101.1:0-6232 GCA_964412065.1 uncultured Candidatus Bathyarchaeia archaeon | reverse complement strand
GGCTTCGACTGCGCCGAGGATGGTGCCGATCATCTCCTGCATGGACTCCGCGGTCATTATGGTGACGTCGTCCCCAAGCTGCTCCTCGAGATCCATGACCACCTTAGGCAGGTCGTCCGGGTCGCTGACCCTGCAGACGACGTACTGAAAGTCGCCGCCCACCTCGAAGAGCTGCTGACACGTCCTGAGAGGAATGAAGACGCTCTGGTCTTCATCGCTGCTCATGCCCCCTATGCCGCCGCTCTTCTCCATTATCCCTACGACGCGGAAAGACATCTCCTTCTCCTCTCCCTCCACCAGCACCACGAGAGTGATCCTGTCCCCGACCTCGTACCTAGGGGTGTCCCTGTCCTTCGGTCTAGCGATGTCATGTCCCAAGAGAACCATGGCGGTGTCGCCCCTCCGTATGTATCTGCCCTCCTCGACGTCCCAGCCCTTCACGATCTCGAAGTACGCTGCCTCGATGCCGTAGACGAAGGCGTAACGCGTCTGCCCTCGCTGGGTCAGGCTACACATCTTGCCGCCGACAACAGGGGTCACGATCTCTATGTTCGCCACCCTCTCGATTGTCTGGATGTCCCTCCAGTTGAAGTTCTGGCTGGCGATGAAACCCGCGCCCATCTCCAGGCTCCCGGGCATGATCATTACGGTATTGGGCCCAAACACCTCCAGCTGTTCACCTATCAGGTCGTTCAGGCCCTGGGTGAGGCTGATTAGCCCCGTCACGGCCATGCAGCCTATGAGTACGCCTATCAGGTTCAGGGCGAACCGGAACTTCCGCTCACGGAGCCCTTGGCTTGAGAGTAAAAAAATGTCGGAGACTTTCATTGCGGGTTAACCTCCTAGCCGAAGAGTCTGCTGAGCCAACCGAGTATGCCGCCTCTTTCCTGTTCAGTGTTCGTCGAGGGGTTGGCGCCCTGCCCGACGGTTACCGTGTACTCTAGGTTTTCCTCGTGAACCCTGTTCAGGTGATCCCTGTACTGCACCATGAGGGTCATGTCGTGGATGCCTGGCTCGGCGTCGTCCGCCACACGGTAGTCTATGTCGAAGGGTATCGGGCTGTCGGGGTCCACGGCGCCTATGTACTCGGTGCTGCCCTGCACACGGTTGAACGTGTCGTCCTCCACCATCTGGACGCTGACGAACTGCACGCTGCCCGTCCCCACCAGCAGGAGGTCGGCCTCCATCTCATGTTGCTCCCCCGCATAGACGACAGCCGTGGTCTCGTCGAGGAGCTCGAAGTCTATGAGGGCGTCAACCATGATGGTGACGGTCTCCGTCAGAGATCTCGTGACCCCCTTCGAGTCGGTGTAGGTCAGTGTGACTGTCACCGGGTACTGGCCGGCAGAGATGGAGCCTCCCGCGAGCAGCCTGTAAGACACGGTCGCCGTCTCGTCTGGCTCCAGGTCGCCCAGCGCGGTGGTTGTAGGGCTGAGCGGCGAGACGCCTGAAGACGAGCCGAAGCTAAGGGTGGAAAGCACCTCGTACGCGCTGGCTCCGCTGCAGTCCACCTGGATCTTCACGTCGAAGACGTCGCCGGGGCGCACAGACCGCTGCAGAACCTCCATATTCGCTACGGTGACCACCGTGTTCCTCGCTATTCTCGCCTCGTCTAGGTTGAGGGGGAGGGAGAAGACCTGGTGGTAACGGTTTCCATCTCCGTCCCGGTAAGTAGCGGTGGCTGTCACTGTGTACACGCCCAGAGGCGTCCCCTCCAGGACGGATACGGTGGGCGTCAGCGTGATCGAATCGCTGGGGTTCAGCGCATCCACGCTGTAGCTCACCCCCTCCAGTATGGACATGTAGCCGCTTGTGGGGGTGAACGAGAACTCCAGGCCGTAGAGGGGCTGACCCCAGTTGTTGACGAAGCTGTACCGTACCTGGGTCTCGGTCCCCGACTTGAGCCTGACGTCGCTCTGCTCGCTTGTGTACTTCAACTTTGGGACGTACCCCTCGTTCACCATCAGCGCCACAGGCACCGTGATGGTGGTGTCCTGTGCGGCGCCGAAGCGGCGGTACACCAGCGTCAGGGTGAGAGTGTATGAGCCGAGAGGTAGACTGGGGTCCACGTATAGACCCGGCTCGTAATACTTCGATTTCCCTTTCTCGATCTCGCTGAAAACCATTTGGCTTCCGCTCAGAATCGAGAGCCCCGAGGTTGTCGAAGTGAGGAATGCCTCGACGTCGAACACCTTGTAGTCTCCTGTGTTCTTCAGTATGACCTTGAACGTATCTTCTTGACCGGCGGTCAGGTAGATGTCGTCCGTCGAGACCTGGATTATCGCTGAGTCAGCCGCCCACACTGGGAACAGCTGACCCAGCGTCACGACAACCACCAGCAGTGAAATTAAATTTCTTCGATTCACCATAAATCATCCATCCTCTTGTCGCCCACCATCACGCCGTCTCGAAGCTGAACGATGCGATCCGTGTTCTGCCCCACGGTGGGGTCGTGTGTGATGAGGATGAAGGTCTTGCCCTCCTCCTTGTTGAGTGTTCTAAGTAGATGCATGATCTCTTCACCCGTCTTGGAGTCAAGGTTCCCGGTTAGCTCGTCCGCGAGGAGAAGCTTCGGGTCGTTAGCCAGCGAACGGGCTATCGCGACACGCTGCTGCTCTCCTCCGCTGAGCTGGCTCGGCTTGTGGTCAGCCCTGTCGCCGATCCCCACCATCTCCAGCAGCTCCTGGGCGCGTTCCCTCCGTTTGCCGCGGGGCAATCCGTCTATCACCATGGGCAGCTCCACGTTGCCTCTAGCGTCCATCCTCGGGATGAGGTTGAAGAACTGGAAGATGAACCCGATCTCCTTGTTCCTCAGGGAGGCGACTTGCCTGTCGTTTAGCTTCGAGAGATCCACGCCGTTTATGTAGACCTTGCCCGACGTGGGTCTGTCGAGTGCCCCTATCATGTTGAGGAGCGTGCTCTTGCCGCTGCCGCTGGGACCCATTATGGCCGTGAACTCGCCGGGCTCCACCCTGAGGCTCAATCCCTTGAGTACCTCCAGCGGCCTGCCTCCCTGCATGTAGGTCTTTCTCAGGTCCACGGTCTGTATCAAGGAGGCGCCGTCTTCACCATGGATGGCTTCCTGGGCTGTTTCTTGACTCATTGTTTTCCCTCGTAGACTTTTTCCGCCCTCACGCGGACTCATCTTGACCATTTATTGGTAAAGATTTACTTATAAATATGCCGATTATTTACCTATTATAGGTAAATAATTACCATGTGGTTCCAAGATCGGTGTTGGAGCCTCAACACAGGTTTTGTTAATCAATCTTTTATACGCCAGATAAGCCTCTATGAGCGGTAAACCTTGAAACGCATCACCGTAAAAGCGGAGAGATGCGCCGGCTGCCGTCAATGCGAGATGGTCTGCAGCTTCCACCACACTAAGAGGTTCAGCCCTGAATCCTCAAGGGTGACGGTGATAAAGGATGACCGCTTCGGACTAGACTACCCGCTGATGTGCCGCCAGTGCAGCGACTGCCCGCCCATGAAGGCCTGCCCAACCCAGGCCATAAACAGAGAAGGAGGCATAATCAGGGTGGACTGGCAGGCATGCATCGGCTGCGGCACGTGCGTCGAGGAGTGCCGCTACGACGCCGTGAAGCTACACGACGGTGAAGCCCTGATATGTGATCTCTGCGGCGGCGAACCCCAGTGCGTGGCCAGGTGCCCCACTGGGGCGTTGAGTTACGCTGACTCCCCCGAGTTCAGCGAGACGCCGTGGGACGCCTTCGACAGGCTGAAAGAGGAGTGGGGCTTACATGGCTAGCGTCTATGGCTACACGGGGAGCCTCCTGAGGGTGGACCTGACCAACCATGCCTACGAGGCGGAGAAGATCACCGGAGCCGAGATGAGGGGCTATCTGGGGGGGAGGGGGTTCAACGCCAAGAGGCTCTACGACGAGGTTGGTGCCGGCGTCGACCCATTGAGCCCCGGGAACAAGCTCATCTTCGGCACGGGGCCCCTCGTTGGAACCATGTTCCCCACAGCTAGCAGGTTCAACGTCTCGGCCAAGAGCCCCCACACGGGGATACTCGGGGACAGCAACGCTGGAGGCCACTTCGCGCCCGAGATGAAGTTCGCCGGCTACGACCAGATAATACTGGAGGGGAGGAGCCCCTCACCCGTATACGTGTACGTCGAGGACGACCAAGTAGAGTTCAGGGACGCGTCGGCGATAAAGGGACGCACAGTCTTCGAGGCCGACGGCTTCATCAAGAGCGAGCTCGGGGACAAACGGATCCAGACGGTGATATGCGGGCCGGCGGCGGAGAAAGGCGTGAGGTACGGCGGCCTCTTCGCCAACCAGGTGAGGGCGGCATCCAGGACGGGGATGGGAACCGTGATGGCCTCGAAGAACGTCAAGGCGTTGGCGGTCAGGGGCACCGGACACGTGGAGGTTGCTGAGCCCGATGAGTTCGAGAGGATGGTCCTGGAGCTGGAGGAGGAGATCAGTATGCACGAGCAGTACCCCGGCAGGATGCGCATGGGCACCACCAGGATACTCATGATGGCCAACGAAGCCGGGTTCCTCCCAACGAGGAACTACACGTCCGGAGTCTACAAGGACGCCTACAGGGTGAGCGGCGAGAGGCTGGCCGAGGAGTACAACGTCAAGAACCGGGGCTGCTTCGCGTGCACAATACCCTGCAGCAGGGTATACTCCGTCAGAGAAGGCCCGAACAAAGGGCTTCATGGGGAGGGGCCCGAGTACGAGGCCCTGGGCAGCTTCACGAGTCGAATAGGCAACAACGATCTGGAGCTGGCATTGGAGGCGATCGACCTGTGCAACCAGCTTGGGCTAGACATACTCACCGTCGCCGGATGCGTCGGCTGGGCCATGGAGCTCTACGAGGCCGGGAAGCTGACCGTCGAGGAGACAGGCGGCCTGGAGCTCACGTGGGGGAACATGGAGGCTCTCCTCAAGCTGATAAGGCTCATAGCGGAGAGGGAGGGCTTCGGGGACGTCCTGGCGGACGGCTCCGTCGAGGCGGCCAAGAGGCTGGGCAGAGGCATGGACCGTACCATACAGGTGAAGGGGATGGACCTCATCATGGCAGACCCGCGGGGCCTCAAGGGCTTCGGCCTCGGCTACGCCGTCGCAAGCAGGGGCGGCGACCACCTGAGGAGCGAGCCCTTCCTGGAGCTTAGCGACGACCCCGGGATAGGGGAGAGGATGTTCGGCGTCCCCGAGTCCACCCTGAGGCTCGCCGACAGGGGGAAGGGGCGCCTCGTGAGCTACTTCGAGGACTGGAACGCCGTCATCGACTCGCTGGAGCCCTGCAAGAACATAATGCAGAACATGATGCTGCTGCCCTTCGACAGAGCCGCCGAGGCGATGGAGTTGGCGACGGGGCTCAGGATGACGCCGGAGGAGATGAAGGAGGCTGGGGAGCGGATAGTCACGCTCGAGAGGATGTATGGGGTGCGCGATGGCTTGTCGCGGGCCGACGACAGCCTCCCACCGAGGTTCAGAGAATCGCCTCTCAAGGAGGGAGCCAGCAGCGGGACCGTCGTGGATCTGGGCCTCATGCTCGACGAGTACTACGCTGAGAGGGGGTGGGACGCGGCGACAGGGCACCCAACGCCTGGCACCCTCCGCAGGCTGGGGCTAGGCTTCGCCGTGACGGGCCTCCCCTGATTGACCCGCCTTCAATATGTTTATTAGTCCGGGGATGTTCCCGGAGATACGGTAACCGATATGCCCATCTGCGAGATATGTGGTATGGAGGTGCTTGACGTCCACGTCTGCGTCGAGTGTGAAGCCAAGTTCTGTGAGGAGTGCGGCGACGTCAAGGCGAAGCTGTGCTACGACTGCATGGGCTGGGAGGACAGCCCCCTAGATGAGGACGTCTGGGAGGAGGACCACCTCAACTAGAATAGTTACTGTTATCTCTTACTAATTACTAGTTTATTGGGGGTTCAGTTGCAGCTGGATGCGTTCAGCATCACCCAGCGGGGAGGGCTCGAAGGGGTAGACATCTACATAACCGTCTTCAAGGCCAAGGACATCGTCGACAGGTACAGGATAGACCGCTGGACCATGGATAACCCCGAGGGTTACCAGCGTATGCCGTCGGAGAGCAGGCTCATGGATCGGCGGGGCAGCCCCGTGCGCTACCTGGTGCGCGAGTGGGGGTGCTTCCCCACGTCGATACTCCTGAACATCAGGGGCGACGTGAGGTTCGTGAAGGAGAAGGACCTGGGCTGGTTCAGCTACGGGACGCTGGA
>CAYPNN010000100.1:0-6240 GCA_964412065.1 uncultured Candidatus Bathyarchaeia archaeon | reverse complement strand
GTTCAACAGCGGGCTGCCCATGGCGGGTTCTCTGATGATGTTGTTTGGCGCGGGGCTCTGGGAGTTCTCAAAGGATACATTTATCGGTAAGGTGGGGGGCGGCCTGTACCTGCTGAGCTCGATCATCGTTGTGGTTCTCGGCGTGGTCACCATCGATGTTCAGCCGCTGCACGACTTCATCGCCACGACGCTTTTCATGTCCCTGCCGCTTGGTGTGGGAGTGTCTAGCATCTACATCTGGAGGAGGGAGATGAAGCCCTACGCGGCGATCGGTTTCGCGGCCGCCGCTTTCTCCTTCGGTGTCTGGGTGGTGGCGGGGAGCGTGACGGCGCTGTATGAGGTGATGGCCCTCGCCCCCATCAGTTTGTGGCAGATGGCGCTCGGGTACTGGATGTGCAGCCAAGAAGCCCCCGATGACGATCTGTAGCTGCTTCTACATAGACGCGCCAATGTGGTTCGAACCATGTGGTGGCTAAAAATGTGATTATGGGTAGACCCTGCGCATGTCCCGGGGGAACGGAACCGTGTCCCTGATGTGGTCCAGCTTGAGCATCCACATGAGCACACGCTCGACGCCTAGGCCGAACCCGCTGTGGGGCACCGTCCCCCACTTCCTCAGATCCATGTACCACTCGTAGTTGCTCGGGTCCAGGCCGTCGTCGATGGTCCGCTGGTACAGCTGCTCGTAGTCGTGGACGCGCTGGCCTCCGCCGATTATCTCGCCGTAGCCCGCAGGCGCCAGGAGGTCAGCGCTCATGGTCACCTCTGGTCGGTCGGGGTTGGGCATGTGGTAGAAGGGCTTGATGCCGCTGGGATACCCCACAATCCAGGTGGGCTTCTCGAACTGCTCGGTGAGGGGGCCCTCCTGCTGCCACCCGAAGTCGTCGCCCCAGTACATCTCGACGCCCTGCTTCTGCACCGTCTCCACGGCGTCGTCGTAGCTCATCCGGGGGAACGGGGGCTTCAGGCCTGCGAGGTACTCCACGTCTCCGCCCGCCTTCTCTACCTTCCCTGGAATCTCCTCGCCCAAGACGTTGGCGACGTGGCTGACCAGCCTGTCGCCGGTGGTCATGATGCCGTCGAGGTCGGTCCACGGCTCCTCCAGCTCCATGTGGAGGAACTCGCTGAGGTGCCGCCGCGTCCTGCTGGGCTCGGCGCGGAAGCTGGGGGCGATGGTGTATATCTTGCCCAGGCTGCTGATGAGTGCCTCGGCGTAGAGCTGCCAGCTCTGGCTCAGGTAGACGCCCTTCCTGCCGAAGTAATCGACGCTGAAGAGTGTGCTGCCGCCCTCGACGCTGGCGGTCATGAACATGGGGGTCTGGACCTCGGTGTAACCGTTCTCCTTGAACCAGCAACGTGCCGCCTCCAGGAACTTGGCCCTTATCTGGAATATGTTCTGAAGCTTGGGCTCGCGGATGTAGAGGTGTCTGTTGTCCATGAGAAACTCCAGGCCCTGCTCCTTCTTGACGATGGGGTAGTCGGGCTTCGCCACGTAGACGTCGTCGACGCCGTTCACCCTGAGCTCCCATCCACCCGGCGCGCGGTCGTCCTTCTTGACGACTCCCCTCAGCTCGACGGCAGTCTCGAGGGGGTACTTCTCCACATCGCTGAAGGTCTCCTCGTCTACGTCGCGCTTATTCAGGGTGCACTGGATCACTCCTGACCCGTCTCTGAGCTCTAGGAACTGGATGCCTCCGCTGCTCCTGCTGGTGTATATCCAGCCGCGGAGCTTGACCTCGGCTCCCTCCTCGTACCTGCCCTCCAGTATGTCGGCTGCGTCCACGAAACCCGTCATTTTAGACACTGAATCTTATCTAAGCCTGTTAATGACTCTTTCCAATGACTTGGATCGGTTCAACCCCACGGAGCCTCGGTATATGGAGCACTGATCCATTTATTATGTAGTCTCTGGATACAGACTCATCTTCATTAAAAGATAAATAAACTCAGTGGTGGATGCAACCATGGACGAGAGGATCAAGCTTCTGAACCGCCTCAAGATGCAGCTCAGCGGCTACATATACACCGGCCACAAGAGCAGGGACGGCTGGAGGGGCTCGCTTCCCCACTACCAGTTCGAGTGCCCTGTGCACGGCCTAGTCGAGAACTACCCCAGCGGCTACGAGCAGCGGCTGGAGTGCCCCCTGTGCCTAGCCGAGAGAAGGGAGAAGCACCTGAAGGCGAGCCCTAAGGCAGCCGCCTCGGAATAGCCTTAACTCTGCACGTTTTTATTGAGGCTCCATGGAGCCGTTGAGCAGAGGGGACATCATCAGGGGGTTCGAGGCCAGCCGCGCCAAGGTCTACGTGTACATGGCGGAGGCCCTCATGGAGCACCTAGGCGAGAAAGAGGGCAGAAAGGTTATCCTTGAGACGGTCCGGATGATGAGCAGGGACTCCGGGGAGAAGGCGAGGAAGAGCTGCGAGGCCCGGGGCGTCGAGAACACGTGGAGGAACCACAGGGACGAGAACGGCCCCCTGTACGCGCTGGCGTGGATGGGAGGCGTCGCGCTGGACGAGCCGGACATGAAGGTGGTGGAGTACAGCTACTGCTTCTAGGAGAAATATGAAAATGCGTTATGGATTTTGATGATAGCACAGGGTGATCGCGGGCTCAGCAACGGTAATTAAGAATATTATAATTCTTCTAGCGAGGTTCATTCTATTTCAACAACTCCCACATCTTATTCTCTCTGAACGACCTCGAAAGCCCCTGATAATGATCTTGTTTCACTAATCCAAACCCAGCTCCACGTTCCAAGAGGACAATCATTTTCCAATAACATAGGTTCCCCATTAGAGAGTTGTTGATAATAAGACACGTACCAATAGCCATCTTTTTTAATCCATTCTGTCAGATAGTCGCTTCTCCAGATCAGGTTCCCGTTGGTATCCCAAATCTCGAAATAGGAGTTGTTATAGGGCTGATCGCACTCGATATCGAATGCTACTATTTCGCCGGCTCGGAACTCTGGCTTACGAGGTGAAACGCTCACCTCAAAGTAGGTCCATGTTGAGGGCGCTTCGATTAGCACCTCAACTGTTACGTTGTATTCGCATTCATCGACGGAGAAATCCAGATAATAAGATCCGGGTCTAACATCGCCGTAATCCATTACGTCGGAATCATCTTCAAGGTTTAACCATCCTAAGACTAATCGATCGTTGTCCTCTTCGTACATGGAAATCGTGAAATTGGAGATGGGATTTACATCGAGACTCCACTTTATTCTAATCTGGCTCGAAGGTACATAGAACATCTCCGTTTTTATAGATGCTGAACCTGTCCAGACCCCTATTTCGTTCCATGTGCCTAGGGTGTAATTGCAGACATGTATGAGAACGTCTATTTGATCTACAAGTTCGTCGATCAATATCTTTTGACTACTCAACTGTGTTTTCAGAAGATTTATGGTTTCATTTTTAATATCTAGTTGATTTTGTAAAGAACCTACTTGAGACTGTAATTGAACTATTTCATCTTGGAGAGACGTGATTTGGGAGCCGAGTTCTGCTATCTGGTTTTCATAGGGAGTATAATCTGGGGCTGGAGCGGACAAGTATCCTATTAGCCCACCGACAATGACGCCGATGACTATACCTGTAAGAATCGATTTAGATTCCATACCCATGCCGGAAGAGAGCATAGAAACCACGATATTATACTGGTTTTACTTAACATATTATCTTATGGATTAGAACAATTTACACAACATCATTGAATAAGCGCGTTACAATCAAAAATACTATGCTCGCAGGTGATAAAAAAAATACAAATAGTTAAATTAACTTTGCGATGGACCTCGAAGGCAGAGGTTCATCGTATTCGTCTACGTAGACGGCGAGGGCCCAGAACCTGTCGTCATTCCTAGGTCTAAATTATAGAGCCCAACATTGTTTCGTTGAATGGCTCCGAAACGTTGTTTTAAATAAGTTTTAAATTGACCTATTAGTTAGAAGGAGAGCCTCGTGGAAGAAAAAAGAGCCCTGAAAATTACATTGATCCTTGGTCTGTCTATTTCTTTGATCGTTAACGCCGTCGTGTTGTGGGAAGAGCACGAGTTGCGTCTGTCAAGAGAAAAGTTGGATCGTGACTATCGGGACCTGAACGCCTCTTTCGTTGAATTACGGGCCTCCTCCGATGAATTGAACCGTACAATTCAGGAGATAAAAACCAAATATTCGGATTTGGAGGCAAGCTTTCTCGGATTGTTCGATGACCCCTTCCGTCTCCCTGTATCGAAGCTTCAGGCGATCCTGATCTCCCTCGAACACGGCGGGTGGAACAGCTCGAATCTGGAGGGCATGATGGGCACCGCCAGCCTGGAGTACATGCGCTTCTGGGCTACGGAGGGTGGGTCCGGGGGCGAGGTACTGCACGAGGTGAGGGAGCCCGTATCGGATTATTCCCCCGTGGTCGAGGGCGACGCGACTTACAGATATGTCTGGTATGTGATCGTTAGGAGAGCTGGACCCGATTGGTCGATACCCCCACCCGGGCTTTACATCGTCGACGTGGCGACCGGCGAGATCGTTCCCTGGGGACCGCATTAAGATGCGAAAATGAGGCTTCAAATGATCGTAAGAGCAACAGGCAAGGGTGGTGGTGGAGCTTGTTCTGCTGCATAGACTGCGAGGGCTACAGCCCAGAACCGGTCGTCGTGTGTCATTTCGGAAGACTATCCCCCATTTTGAACGCCGACAAGGAATCTGGCTTCCTTGGATATAACTGATGTCTTAGACAACAATAGACTATGTTGTGTAAAAAACTATGTCTTCTTCATGAAGGCGAAATATTATAGAGTTACTAGAAGTACTTGGGTGTTTACTCTATAAATTATGTTTCGACATTTCCAGTGATGAAAGGAAGGCTTCGACTGGTACAATATACGTATCATCTGTTTTATCGAAGCCGATGAGAAAAGCTATGGCTAAACTCTTCCTGAACATCACACAATACAACATTGAGATCTAATTAAAAATAAAATAGAGGTAAAGTGAATGTTATCATGAGAGTCACCGTGGGAGATCCTCAGAACCATTCGCCCATCGTCGTAGCGTATCCACCGATGAAAGGCGAAACGCAAGAGCAGGAAGAACCCTATGAGAAGTATCAGATTTAGAATAATCGCTTGGGGCACGAGCTTTGTAAGAACCCCACCTACACAACGGACACACATCTCCCTGAAGATGGAGAGGCACGAAGACACAGTCTTCACCCTATCCAAACTGAACCCAGACAACATCGAGAAAACCATCCAAGAAGCATACCACCAGGAAGGCCCAGGCAGACCCCCCAGAAACCCGCTGGGAATCTTCAAGGCACTGATGACCAAGAGGCTCAGGCAGATACCCCGCGACAGAGAACTCTACCGACGGCTGTGGAATGATCCCACACTGAGGATGATCTGCGACATCGAGGAACGGGAGAAGCCCTACCACCCCTCCCAGCTCACCAGATTCAGGAGCCGGGTAGGCCCGGAGAGACTTGAGAGGATCATCGCCGGCCTGGTGGAGACGCTCATCGAAGCCGGGATCGTCCGAGGGGAGACGGTGGCGATGGACGCCACCTTCATCAAGGCCTACAGCAAACGGGACTCCCGGGACAACCGTCGGGGATCCTCGGATCCGGATGCGATGGTTGGCAGGGACGGGAGAACCTATGGCCTCGGCTACAATGCCCACATCGCCGGAGATGTCTACTCCGACCTGCCCCTGGCCTTCACAGCCGCCCCGGCGAACGAGAAGCGGCATGCCAGCGGGCTCCTCCTCAAGGCTGTGGAGGCGGCCGGAGGGCGGGTGGAGAGGTTGGTGGCTGACTCGCAGTACAGTAGCCGGAGGTTCAGGGGGAAGGTCGCTGATTGTGGGGTGGTGGCGGCGATTTCGTATCCGTCTAATCAGAGGAAGGGAGAGGATGTGTTGTGGGTAGACAGGTTCTTCAGGGTCTATGGGTCAGAGGAGGAGGGGAGGCTGTATGGGCTGGGGAGGTCGTCGGTTGAGCGGGTGAACTCGAGGCTGGAGGGGCAGGTCTGTCTTGACCGGCATCGGGTCAGAGGATTGAGAAACGTCGCTGTACATGTGGCTCTCTGCATCATCGCTATGCTGCTGGTGGCTGTGGCTGCGCTGCGTTTGGGGGTGCCCGAGAAGGCTAGGTCAATAGCCACGTTTGGATGGTGAGTAACAGTGACACAAGGATGCAATTTAGCAACGCGCTGGCGTGCGCCACTAATATATAACATTATT
>CAYPNN010000099.1:0-6255 GCA_964412065.1 uncultured Candidatus Bathyarchaeia archaeon | reverse complement strand
CCTCATGGCTATGCCGCGGGCGCACCACCCGTAGCCGCAGACGACGAAGGTCTTCCCCGCGATCATGACGCTGCTGGCTCGGAGGATGCCGTCGATGGTGCTCTGCCCCGTGCCGTACCTGTTGTCGAACATCATCTTGGTGGATGTGTCGTTGACCGCCACCATGGGGTACTTGAGGGCTCCATCCTTCTCCATGGCCCTGAGCCTGAGTACGCCCGTGGTGGTCTCTTCGCTTCCTCCCTTGATGTCGGGGATGAGCTCGGGCCGCTTCCTGTGGACGCTGCTGACAAGGTCGCAGCCGTCGTCCATGGTGAGCCGGGGCTTCCAGTCCATGACGCGGTCGATGCACCAGTTGTACTCCTCGCCTGTCTGCTCCCTCCACGCGTAGACCTTGGTGCCGGTCAACGCCAGCGCCGCCACCACCGCGTCCTGGGTGGAAAGCGGGTTGGACCCGGCGAGGGCCATCTCGGCGCCCCCCGCCTCAAGCGCCCTGACGAGCACCGCCGTCTCCTTGGTGCAGTGGAGCACCGCACCCATGGTCACGCCCTCGAAGGGCTTCTCCTCCTCGAACCGCCTCCTTATGAGGTCCATCACGGGCATGTGGTCGGTGGCCCAGTCGATGAGGAGCTCGCCCTGCGGAGCGAGCCCGATGTCCTTGACCTTGTAGTCCAAAAACTTCACCGTGAGGAATACACTGCACGGCTAAAAGAAGCTTCCTAGAGCTTCACGATCTGGGCGTGGGGGACGTCCCCGAAGTATATGACGGCCCGCTCGTGCACCATCCTGAACTCTATGGCCGCCTCCACGATGCGTTTACCGACCAGGTTACAGATGGTGGCATGCCTCATGGCGTCCAGCGCCTCCTCGACCTCGCCGAGCACACCCTTGTAGAAGCCCTCGCTCACCGTGAACGGCACCCTGCCACCCTCCAAGGTCTTGCCAAGCAGCTCCGCGTCGCAGACGGCGACAACCGTGTCCCTGCCGCGGCGCATAGACTTGACGTAGACCTTGGTCAACGCTAGCTCTTCCCGATGCTGCTGCGCGCCCCGCAGGCGTCGCACTGGAGGAAGCTGAGTCTGCGTTCCCGGACGATGTGGGTGTCAGGCCTGTTGCAGACAGGGCATATGACGTACTTGTTGGTGTATATCTCGATGAGGTTCCTTATGCTGTCGCTGCTGAACCTGCCCTGGAACCGGGCCCTGGTCCCGTCGTAGTCCCCCCTCGTCGCCGTCTCGTTGAGGAGGAACTTCATGAGGTGCTGCGGGTCCCTGCGAAGCTCGTCCGCGATCTCCTTGAAGTTCATCACGTATGTGCGTCGTCCCTGCTGACGAACGTCGGCCCTGGGTATCTGGAATCGGTCGATCGTCTCCAGTTGGTTGGGCAGCTCCTCGTACGCCCTGTCCAGCATCTTGCGGTAGTCCTTCTCCATATCTTTCACCTTGACTGAGGAGACGTATGATATAGACTCATCGCCTCGGCTGGGTAGGATACGCAGGGTATCAGAAAAACGTTGGGGGCTAACGCTTTATGGCGCCATAGTATATGACTGCGGCCCCGACCAGGCCCACCAAGACGCCAACGGTGAGCAGCACGTCGCCCAGGTCCTTGAGTATGGGCACCTTTGCCCCTATCTGGATGTCCATGTCTACGCCCTGGGAGGCGTCCTCGTTCATCACGACGACCCAGTACCTCCCCGGCTCGACGCCCCAGGTCAGGGTCTCCTGGCCTGAGCCCGTCGCTAAGGCAGCCCAGAAGCTGTGGATGGTCGGCGGCCCCGAGGGCTCTCCCCCGCCGTGGTGGCTGTAGACGTAGTCCGGGAAGTCGTTGCTCCAGGGGTCGTACTCCCAGCCCGTCTCCACGAGCCTGTCGTAGGAGACGTCGCCGAGGTAGCTCTGCGCGCTGCCGTAGTCGGCTATCCCCACGAACACGTTCTTGCCGGGCTCGTTGTTCACCGCGGTGAGCCTCAACGTGACCAGGTTTTTGAACCACTGCCTGAAGGGCCCCGCGTCGCCGTCGATCTGGATGTTGACGTCCTCGAAGACTATGGCGTAGCTGTCCGAGGCGAGGCTCTCGACGCCGCTCATGATGTAGCCTTCGCTGTCAACTATGGTGCTCTGGACCATCCTCAGGGAGCCTCCTCCAAGGATCATGCCGAGGGATGTAAACACCAGTATGGCCCCGATCACCAGAGCCACCGCTCTCGCCACGTCCCACCCGGTGTCTCTCGGCTTCGTGTACCTTATTGTCCGGGACATGTTCTCGCCGCAGTTCTTACAGAACTCCGCGTCGTCGCTGTTCTCCTCGCCGCACTTCGGGCAGTACCTCATGGTTTCTACCTATAGTTGCATTCCTTCGGCGACTTTTTAAGCATGGCTGAGAGACGCCAACAATTAAACCCTGTAAGCCACTTTCTACGTGATCGATGTGTCAGCGAGATTCCTGCCGGAGGGGAGAAGCCTGGAGAGATCGGAGGAGCTGCTAAGGGGAGCCATAGACATACACGTCCACGCGGGGCCCCACATATTCAGCAGCCCTAGGCGGGTCGACCCCTTCCAGGCTGCCATACAGGCCCGAGACGCCGGGATGAGGGCCATCGTCTACATGGATGTCTTCGAGATGAGCAACGGCACGGCGTGGCTCGTGAACCGCGCCGTCCCCGACTTCAAGACCTACGGAGGCATCATACTGAACACAGTCTACGGCGGCATGAACCCGAGGGCCGTGAAGACGGCCCTCAGCTACGGCGACGGCGCCAAGTACGTCAGCTTCGGCGCCCACAGCACCCTCTACCAGGCGAGCCGGGAGGGCAGGCTCGTGGAAGGCGTCTTCAAGCCCCTCAGCGAGATATACCCGGAGTTCGGGCGGGAGCTGGAGACCTGCATAAGCATCCCGGAGGGCCCGCCCAGCCCCGAGCTGGACGAGATACTCAGGCTCATAGCCTCCCACCCCCACGTCTACATGATAACGGGACACGTCGACGTCCCCGAGGCTGTGCGGCTGGTGGACTACGCCGAGGAGTACGGCATAGAACGGGTTGTGGTGTCCAGCGCGGTGGTGAAGGAGGTGGGCCTCGACCAGCTCAGGTACATGGCGGACAGGGGCGCCTACTTGGAGTACACGTTGGCGGCGTACACCCACACCACCAGCATACCCAAGACCCACTACTACGTGGAGCGTGAGTACGCGTCCATCGACGAGGGCATGAGGGGCGAGGCAGGCGGCGGAGTGAAGGCGGCGGCGGAGCAGATGGAACGCATCGGGGCGGAGAGCTGCATCATCTGCACCGACTTCGGCGTCTACACGCTGCCGACGCCCGTGGAGGGGCTGCGGGGGTTCATCGCGTGCCTCATGGACATGGGGCTGCCCGACGAAGACATATCCATGATGGTGAAGACCAACCCCGAGAGGCTCCTGGGCCTCACTCAGCCCCCATGAACGCTTTCCTCTCCCTATCAGCCAAAGTGAAGATAAATACAACCTGCTACCATAGTTTCACGTTATGTCTGGGGACAGCTTCTTATGCGAGGTCATGGACTGGCGGCTCTTCGCCGAGCTCAGCGAGAAGGTCGCTGAGAAGATCGTGGCGTCGGGCTGGCAGCCAGACTTCATGGTCGGCCTGGCGAGGGGCGGCTGGGTCCTCAGCAGGGTCCTGTGCGACTACCTGGGCGTGAAGGACATCGTGAGCCTCAAGGTGGAGCACTGGGGGGTGACGGCGACGCCCGACGGCAAGGCCAGGATAAAGTATCCCTTCGACGTGGACCTGACGGGCCGCAGGGTCCTCGTGGTGGACGACATCACAGACACCGGGGAGAGCATGATGGTGGCGATGGACTACGTCAGGGAGAAGAACCCCCTCGAAGTCAAGACCGCCGCGCTGAGGCACATAGAGGGCAGCAGCTTCACGCCGGACTACTGCGGCGACGTGATAACGTGGCGGTGGGTCATCTTCCCTTGGAACTACGTCGAGGACATGGTTAACCTCGTCCCCAAGGCCTGCGAGGACGGCTCGTCCCCGGAGGAGATCAAGAAGGCCATGCGGGAGAAGTTCAGCATCGACGTCCCCGAGGAAGACATCGAGAAGGCTCTCGCCGAGATCAAGCGCAGGGAAAGCATGAAGTAACATGGGTTCGGTCGCTTCCTTCATCGAGGAGAGGCGGAGGGAGCTCCAACGGCTCATGGAGGGAGCCCTCCTCCACGTGGGCGTGAGGGAGTACGACGTAGGCGTCACCAAGAGGAAAGGAGTGGACGTCTACGACCCGGAGAAGGCGCTGTTCGTCGTGAAGGCAGACACCTCCATCGAGGTCGACGACGAGATGCTGGAGTTCATCAAGCGTAACTTCGGGAACCGGGGCTACGAGGTGAAAAGGGTCTACAGGAACGGGCTCCGCCTAGTGATCCTGATTTAACGTCACGGCGGTGGCACTGGAGCCAGAGACGGGGAAAACCCTAATGCCTACAAGTTGAAGTGTAGATACAACGATGTCAGCGGAACAAGGACTGGACCTATCCAGCCTCGGCGTCGAGGACCTGCTGGGCCTCTTCATCGGGCTGCTCTCCGGTAAAGCCTTGGAGCATATGGGGGTCCCGGTCAAGGAGGGGGAGGAGCCGGAGAAGGACCTGAGGAGGGCGAGCGTCGCCATCAACAGCATGAGCAGCCTCGTCGACCAGTTGGAGCCGCTGGTCTCCGAGGAGGTCATCAAGCAGTACCGTTCTCTGGTCAGCGACCTCCAGCTCAACTACGTCAGGGTCAGCTAAGGGTTCCACCGATCCACCTCAAAGCGGGATACTCGCAACAGTTTAACGCCCATAGGTGGCTTACTACTCGGTGTATAGCTTGTTTGAGGGTAAACGCGTCGCCCTTGACTGGGTCGACGAGCACGAGAAGACGCTGGTGGACGTCCACCAGAATATATGGGAGCTAGCCGAGGTGGGCCTACAGGAGACCCGGACGGCGAAGCTCCTCACCGACATCCTGGAGGAGAACGGCTTCAAGGTGGAGCGGGGCGTCGTCGGGATGCCCAGCGCCTTCGTCGCCACCTACGGCAGCGGAGGCTCCACCATAGGCATAATGGGCGAGCTTGACGCCCTGCCCGGCATAAGCAACAAACCCGTGCCGTACAGGGAGCCCCTGGTGGAGGGGGGCGCAGGCCACGGCTGCGGCCACAACGGCTACGCCACCACGGCGCTCGGCGGCGGCCTCGCCGTGAAAGCCGCGATGGACGAGGGCCTCGTGGAGGGCACCTTGAAGGTGTTCGGGTGCCCCGCCGAGGAGACCCTCGTCGGCAAGGTCTTCATGGTCCGCGACGGCGTCTTCGGCGGCGTCGACGCCTGCGTCGGCCACCACCCGAGCAGCATGAACGGCGCCAGCCTGCGCAGCGGCAACGCCATGAACAGCGTCAAGTTCGAGTTCTACGGGATTGCCAGCCACGCCGCGGGGAGCCCCGAGATGGGGATCAGCGCCATGGACGCCGTGGAGCTAATGAACATAGGAGTCAACTACATGCGGGAGCACGTGGTTCAGGAGACACGCCTACACTACGTCGTGGAGGACGGCGGCCACGAGCCCAACGTCGTGCCGCCGTACGCCCGCAGCTGGTACTACGTGAGGGCGCCGGAGCGTGAGCTGGTGGACATGTACTACCAGAAGGTCCTCGACATCGCCGACGGCGCCGACAAGATGGTGGGCACCACCCACAAGGTGACCTTCCTCAGCGGCGTCCACAACGGCATGGAGAACAGGGTGCTCGCGGAGACGGCTGTCGCCAACATGAGGCTCGTCGGCGCCCCCGCCTACACGGAGGAAGAGGAGGCGTTCGCCGCGGAGCTCGCCAAGAGCATCCCCCCGGAGAAGAAGAAGATAGGGCTCATGAAGAGCCACTTGCCGGACGCCATGGAGCTGATGGACGTGAACCTGAACACGCGGATCTACGACCCCGTGGGGGAAGGCACAAAGGGCGGCGGAAGCAGCGACGTGGCAGACGTCGCGTGGAACCTGCCTACGGTCCAGTTCAGGACCGTCTACACCATCGTCGGCGCCCCGGGGCACAGCTGGCAGAACGTCGCCAGCAACGGCATGAGCATCGGCCAAAAAGGCACCGTGTTCGCGTCCAAGGTAATGGCGGGCACGGTAATAGACCTGTTAACCGACGAGAAGCTTCTTCAGGCCGCCAAGGAGGAGTGGGCTAGGCAGATGAAGGACCGGGTCTACGTGTCACCACTCCCACCCGACGCCAAGCCGCCGCTGGACCAGCTCAA
>CAYPNN010000098.1:714-6300 GCA_964412065.1 uncultured Candidatus Bathyarchaeia archaeon | reverse complement strand
GCGCGTATCCAGTCCAGCTTCCCCAGCATCGGCTGACGAGCCGTGACGCCTATCTTACCGCTGCTGCGGCCCCGGGGGAAGCTCACCGCCACTATGCGGACCCTGAACACGTCTCCCCTGCTTATGGTTCTGCCGCTCTCCTTGCCCAGCAGGACCCCCTGCCTCTCGTCGTAGCTTATGAAGTCGTCCATCAGCTGGCTGACGTGGAGAAGCGCGTCCACGGGGCCTATCCTCAGGAAGGTGCCGAAGTCGGCTACCTCCACGACCTCCCCCTCGATGACCTCCTGGAGCTGGGGGTAGAAGGTGAGTATGTCGAAGACGACCGGGTGGTGGGTTCCACCGTCCCCCGCTATTATACGGCCGTTGGGGTTCACCTTGAGCTCTATGACGCTGATGATGTAGCCAAGCTCCTCGTCCACCAGCCCCTCGTACTTGTTCCTCAGCTCTTGGTACGCCGCGGCTTTGAGCGGCTCCCCGAACATGCTGGGGTCGATCCTTATTGTGTCCTTGAGGGTGACGAGGTTGAACATGGCTACGCCTCAGCTACTACCGTGGGGATTGATAAAAACGTTGTTGAAACAAGTCAAATCTCTATGAGCACCTCGAAGGAGTACTTGCTTATGATGCTGTCGAGGCACTCCTTCCACTCATCGCCGACCGTGACAAGGACGTAGATGCCGGCGATGTCGGCTCGCTGGTTACGCACCAGGTCCACGAGAGCCTGGACCGTCTCCCCCGTCCTCACCACGTCGTCGATGATGAGGACGCTGTCCTTCTTCTTTATAGCCGACTTGGGGACGTAGAGGCTCTTCCTCATCGCGCTTCCACGCGGAATATAGGTCTCCTCGATGAACTCCTGGATGCCAACCTCCTTGGAGTCCTTGGCGACGAGGAGATCGATGTCGAGTAGGTTGGCCACCAGAGTTGCGCACGGAATCCCGTCCACCGCCGCCGTGAGGACCTTTGTTACTCTCCGCCCAGCGAACTTCTCCATGGCGTAGTTGCTCATTATCTTGAGCCAAGTGATCTCGCTGACGAGGGGCGTGTTGTCGAAGTAGCCGTCCTCGTCAAACATGATACGCTTCTTCAACGCCTCCTTGATGTCGGTGATCACTGTGAGCTTCTCGTACAGCCCCTGGGCCCGGGAGTAACTGGGGAGGACGTGGCCGCGCATATACCTGCTCAGTATCGGCGGGCTCAAGCCCAGGACCTCAGAGAGCTCCTGATACGTGTGGGTCTCGCTAGCCACCTTCAACAGGTCGGTGATCATCATACGGTACTTGAGTTCCCGGACTCTCGTTTCAGCCATGCTTCCCCTCCCTTGATCCTCATGGCGGGCCTGAGGGGATTCGAACCCCTGGCCAACGGCTTTCCTCGACCTTTCAGTCTTAAAAGGCCGATGCTCTACCTTGCTGAGCTACAGGCCCACACATCTAAGGCGTTAACCAGTTTACATCAAATCCATATATAACTTTTTTTCGATTTGCTCTATTCATTTAATATACACGTTTTTCTTGGTCTAAAGAGCCGTAGATAACGCTTATTAGACCGATGTAAAAGCATTCTGGTGCAGGGTTATGCGGCTGTGGTCCAGCATGGTAAGATCTCAGCCCCCCAAGCTGATGACCCGGGTTCAAATCCCGGCAGCCGCACCAACTTCCTCACCGCAGGACCCTTAGATGAGCGCGGGCTGTGACCTTGGCAGCGGCAGGAATACGGCTGAGGGGTACGCTGACCTAGAGCCCGTGTTCAAGCGTTTTATGTGGCGTTTCCTCACAGCCAAAACCCTGTGTCGCTAGCGATACGTTTTAATAATCGTCTGCAAAAATATCAGACATGCCATACTGTAGAAGATGTGGAAAAGAGATAGAGGAAGAGGCGAGGTACTGCCCCAACTGCGGGATCGAGACGAGGGGAACCCACTGGGAGGAGGTCACAGTCGCCGCCGACGACCTAGTCGGGCGCGTAAGGCAACTCATCGCTGAGGGTAACGTCAGGAGGATAGTTGTCAGAAACGAGAAGGAGGATCTGCTTCTGGAGATACCCGTGACAGCCGTGGCCATTGGGGCATTGATAGCGCCATACCTGGCGGCACTGGGAGCCATCGCCGCGATAGCGACAAGGGCTACCATTCACATAGAGCGTAGAGACGTCGAAGAGTAGCGCCCAACTTTTTTTCAACCAATTTTTATGATGATCCAATACTTCTAACTCGCTTGTATCGTTATGTGTCAGAGACTTGGGTCTTCAAGCCGTTTGATGGAACCATGATCTTGCATGTATCTTGTAAAATGAACTTTTCATGTTAAAATGTGGTTTCATCGTACCGTTCAATGTTTAAACGTCCCAGAGCCATGAGACAAACTTAACTAAGATGTTACAATAATGGGGGCGTCTCCGGGACAATTTGGTGTGATGTTGATGTATTCGTACAAGGCAACCAGTAAATAGTATGTATGTACACTCTAGATTTGCCCGGATGGGAGCGGAAGAAAGGCCGAAGAGGCGAAGGGCCTGAAACCCGCTGAGTAGCAGGGATGGGCTTCAAGAGAACAGGGCTTTGGCTCTGAAAACTGCATCCCGGCAGGCGAGAACGTCCGGGCGCTTTTCATTTTAGAGAAACCTTACAGCGAAAGCTTCCCTGAACAAACTATTTTCCCTATATCATCTATATAGACAATGTTGAAATAACCGTATACTATAGATATCATTAGGTCTAATAATGACTTTAAAGGAGAGGTATAGAACAGAATGTGGTATTGGGTAGGAATAATCATAGTCATACTTGCAGTCTTCATAATCCCATCCTTCTACGTGGTCCCCCAGTGGGAGCGAGTAGCCGTGATCAGGTTCGGTAAGATCGAGAAGATCACCGAGACGGGACTGCACATGCGCATACCCGTAGTGGACAACCTGCAACGCGTGGACATCAGGACGCAGACCATCGACCTCATGGGCCAGTCGGCCATCACCAAGGACAACATCAGCGTGGTCATCGACGCCGTGGTCTTCATGAAGATCGAGAACCCTGAGAGGCTTATACTGCAGATCCAGGACTACCGGATGTCGGTGAACAAGTACGCCCAGACGGCTATAAGGAACATCATAGGAACCTATGATCTGGATGTTCTGCTGGAGAACAGAGAGGAGGTCGCTGTGAAGCTCAAGGAGGAGATCGATCTCCTGGTAAAAGACTGGGGTATAGACATCACCCGCGCCGGCCTCCAAGACATCAGCCTGCCACCTGACATGAAGCGTGCCTTCGCCGTGCAGGCCGAGGCCGAGCGTGAGAGCAGGGCCGTCATCATCAAGGCCAACGCCGAGCTCCAGGCATCCGTGAAGCTGAGTGAGGCCGCGGCGAACATGAAGGACCCTAACGCGATGCAGCTGAGGGTGTTATCAACCATCAACGACGTCAGCAAGGACCAGAGCAACACCATCATACTCGCGCTGCCCCTGGAGACGCTGAGAGCCGCCAGCATCGACGGAATAGCTGCGATGGCTTCCATCCAGAGCAAAAACTACCCTAAAAAAGAAGGTTAGGAGCCCACGCCAGCAAGGCAAGGGCGCCTAGACCTACACATATTTTCCAGAAACTCGTTTTCTGTGCGAACCCCATCAAGGCACCGATCGTCACGTAACCTACGACGGCGGAGACGGCTACAGCTGCCACTGCTCCGGCTGTCACCTGGAAGCCGTCTATAAGCATCAACCCGAGGCCGGCCGCGAAGCTCACGGGGATGCTCATGATGAAGGAGACGTTGAACGCCTCGTCGCTTCTGAGCCCCCTCAGAAGCATGGTCGACATCGTTACACCTGAACGCGACAAGCCCGGTATAACAGCAAGCCCCTGTAGGACGCCCAGGGCCGTCGTTTCAGACCAGCTGAGGCTGGACGCGTCCCGTTCCCCAGGCACCTCCTCACGTCTTTGCATGAGGCCTGTGGCGACGAGGGCCAAACCCGTCAGGGCGAGGAGGGCCTCGCCTACGGAGACCGAGACGTTGATATACATGTAGAGCGGGAAACCCACTGCCCCTGTGAGCCCGGTCATCACAAAGAGCCTCAACCTCATGTCTCTATCCTTCTCTGTGGCACCGACGAAGATGTTCCAAGACTCTTCCCGGTAGTAGACTAGAGCCGCCAGCCCCGTGCCCAGGTGGAGGAAGACAGCCAGGCCAAGGGTCTCCGAGGGTTCGAGGCCCAGCACCGAGACGAGGAACAGTGTAAGGTTCCCCTCGCTGGAGACCGGGAGCCACTCCAGGACGCCTTGGATAACTCCTATAACGGCTGCCTCGAGCAGTGAGACCATAGCTCTAAGGTTGACGCGCGTAATAAAAAATGAATCATGCCCATCACCGTAACCGCACATCGTAGGTTGCACTGAGTTATCAAATCTGCTCAGAAGCCATGACTATGCTTAATACCCCGGAGTTGTGAGTATTCAAGACGCTAGTTGAAGATAGTAGTGCTTTATGGGTCCAAGCCCAGCTCCAACAGCAGGGAGCTCGTTGACACCGCAGTCAGGCTCGGCCACACGGTGGTGGACGCCCCCACCGAGGACGTCTCCTCGTGGGTGAGCAACGAGGGATCAAGGTTCTGGGTCGGCCGAGAGGAGGTGACGGATGCCGACATCTGCTTCCTCCGCAGCTACGGCGGCGGCTCATGCGAGCAGATAACGCGCCGCATAAGCCTCCTGGAGCACATGGAGTTCGCCGGCATCAAGGTCATCAACAGAACCTACCCTTTCAGGCGGGCCCGGGACAAGTACGCCACCCAGTACACTCTGCAGGCGAACGGCGTACCCGTGCCCTCCACCTACATGACCGAGAGCCTCGCGAGGGCCTACGAGAAGACCACGGAGATGGGGGACGTCATATACAAGCCCATCCTCGGCAGCATGGGCAGAGGCAGCATGAGGTTCCAGGACACGGACCTCGCCTACAACGCTTACCGCACCCTAGACAGGCTCCACCACCCGCTGCTGATCCAGAAATACGTGCAGAACCCGGGCAGAGACGTCAGGGTCTTCGTCATAGGCGGAGAGGTCGTGGGCGCCGTCTACAAGTACCTGCCCGAGCGCTCTTGGAAGAGCAACGTGGCTCAGGGCGGAAGGATGGTCGAGGAGTCCATGAGCAACGAGGTTCTGGAGCTGGGGCTGAGGGCGACGGAGGTCATCGAACTGGACTACTGCGGCGTCGACATACTGGAGGGCCCCGAGGGGCCCGTGGTGCTAGAGGTGAACGCCTCCCCGGGGTGGCAGGGAATAAAGCAAGCCACCGGCAGGGACTACGCCAAGATGATAGTGGAATACGGGGTCTCACAGGTTGAGTGACAGCCTGTCAAAGATACCCATAAAGATCACCTTGATCGATAGGGGAGAAGCGAAGGGCTACCTGAACAGGCTCACGGCTCCCCTCACCGTGCAGGAGATAGCGAAGACGTTGCCGCTCAACACCAGGACCTCCCCGGCCATGGGCTTCGTCTCCATAATCGTCGGCATCAAGAGGGGCGCCGAGAAGCCGGTCGACCAGGTGAAGGCAGGGACCATAGGGTACTGGCCCCGGGGAGACGCGATAACCATTTACC
>CAYPNN010000098.1:0-704 GCA_964412065.1 uncultured Candidatus Bathyarchaeia archaeon | reverse complement strand
GAACAGGATAGGCGTCGTGGAGGAAGGCTTGGAGGTGTTCAACGGGCTTAGAAGCGGCAGTAGGATAATTATAGAGAGAGTCTAATCGTCCTTCAAGGCGTAGACCTTGAGGTTGTGGCTTCTCGCGGCCAGCTCCAGTGCCCCGTTATCCTCCAGTTCCCTGAGCATCTTCTTGGCGACGCTCACCTTAAGGTTGAACCTGGAGGCGACGCCGGTGGGCGTTATGGCCTTCATCCCCTTCAGGGCGCCCATCACCTCGTCGCTGGTGGCATCGGGTATCTGGACGGCGCCGATGATCTTGTCTCTCTTCTCCTTAGTCTTCTGGTCCTCCTTGTCCTTCGCCGCCTGCTGCTTCTCCATCTTCTTCAAGCTTTTCTTGCCTGGCATGACGTTTTCACCGTTTTAGAAACTGGGTGTCCTTGATAAACCCTGCGTCTAGAAGTACTTCTTGATCTCCTCGACGGTCAGAGTCTTGAAGTTTTGTTCTTTGGATATCTGTGTGATGTTTAGGTCTTCTGGTGTGAGCGTCTCGTCTGCGGCCTCTTTGAGGGACTCCACGGCGAGGGCCGTGGCCTCGTCGAGGGTCATGCCCTCCCTGTACTGCTCGTGGAGCACATTCATCGCCTTCTCGCTGTTGCGGCCTACGGCGTAGGCTTTGTGGCCGCGGTAGCTGCCGCTGGGGTCCGTCGAGATGAGGCTTATCC
>CAYPNN010000097.1:0-6313 GCA_964412065.1 uncultured Candidatus Bathyarchaeia archaeon | reverse complement strand
GCTCACGGAAACCGAGATAGAGGTCCTTGAGATGATAGTGGATCTAGGCGAGGGCACCGTCCCCGAGATACGGGAGAAGATCGACAGGACTAGGGAGCACACTGCCCGGCTCCTGAAGAAGCTCTACGACAGGGGGTTCATAGACAGGAACACCTCCGGGATGCCCTACAGATACAGCATCCGCAAGGAGATTAGAGACCTCATACTGGAGCGGAAGGAGCAGGCCCCCATCGGCCTCTAGTTGGGTTAAAATACCTTCAGCGTCATAGAGGGTTCCATGGAAGACACGACATGGCAGAAGGCTCCACATTGTGAGCCCGTGCCCGGAGTAAAGATAAGCATAATAGGGAACGGCCACAACGCCTCCCTCTGCTACATAGTAATCCAGCCCGGCGCCGTCGTCGACTGGCACAGCCACCCCCACGAGCAGATGGGCACCCTCATATCAGGGAAGGGAGAGCTGAGCTCAGGCGGCAGGGCAGTCAAAGCCACCCCGGGGGCGGCCTGGAGGGTGCCTCCCAACGAGGAACACATGTTCGTCACCACAGGCGACGAGCCCGCCGTGATAATCGAGGCCTTCAGCCCGCCGCGAGTCGACTACGTATTAGCCGCCAAGTAAACGATCCGCCGTGACACAGGAACTCCTACCCATCCTCAACAGGGTGTTAGAGAAGGGATACCAGCTCACCCCAGAAGCGTTCACCCACCTCCAGGCATTACCCTTGGAGCAGATGAAGGCAATAGTGGATAGGGCCCTCAAGGTAGCAGAGGGCAGAGCAGATCTCTTTGTCCTAGATCAGGAGTTCCTGTTGAGCCTCTCCAAGACGCCTGAGCCAAGGCAGGTGATACGGGAAGCCCTACAACCTTTGGCGACGAAGATAGCTTCCAGGCTAGAGGTGACCCCCATGGATGAGCCTTCGCCGTTGGGAGACGTAAATGGCTTCATAGACTTGTTCAACAGCAGGTTCGCTCAGCTCGAGATCATACTAAAGAGGCGCGTCGACGTCCGTGACGCCATCCCCCTCAGCCAGGCGGTGAAGCTTCCCGTCAAGTCCAAGTTCAAGACCATAGGCCTCGTCGGCGAGAAACGCGCCAGAAGTAACAGGCTGTTCCTCGAACTGGAGTCCCCCGAGGCCTCCATCACCGTGATGGTGTCGAGTGGCGAGGCCCTTGAGAAAGGCATGGAGGTCCTGAACGACCAGGTGATATGCATAGACGGCCTAAAGTACAGTGAAGATCTCTTCATCGCCAACGACCTCATCTGGCCGGATGTTCCCATACACGACTCCGGACGGGCCGACGAGCCGGTCTGCGCCGTGATAATAGGCGACGTCCACGTTGGAAGCAAGTACTTCAGGGAGGACCTATTCGAGAAGTTCATCAGATGGATGAACATGGATCTGGGGCCGCCTGCTTCCAGGGAGCTCGCTTCAAGGGTCAAGTACGTGGTTATAGTGGGCGACCTGGTGGACGGCATAGGTATCTACCCTGAGCAGCTAGACGAGCTCACACTCACCACCCAGGCCGCCCAGTACGAGGAGGCTGCAGGGCTACTGGCTCAGCTGTCGGATAACGTGGAGATAATAATAATACCCGGGAACCACGACGCCGTAAGGAGGAGCCTACCCCAGCCCCCGATCCCTGAAAGCTACGCCCCGAGCCTACACAAAAACGAACGGGTCCATCTAATTCCGAACCCATCCACCGTAAGCCTCCACGGCGTTAAGATGCTGCTGGCCCACGGCAAGGCTCTGGACGACATACTGAGCTCGACGCCGGGCTACGACTTCCACAACCCCATAAAGGGTGTGGAGCTGCTCCTCAGGTGCAACCACGTGGCGCCCATATACGGCCAGTCCACGCCGCTGGCGCCTGAGAAGATCGACAGACTCGTTATCAGGGAGATACCGGACGTCTTCGTCATGGGTCACATCCACATCTTCGAGCACAGGAAGTACAAGAACGTCACACTGGTGAGCTCAGGGAGCTTCCAGGACCAGACGCCGTTCCAGAGGAGGATGAAGATAGACCCCACGCCGGGAGTCATCTCGGTGTTCAACCTCATGAACCACCAGAACATCCCGCTGGACCTTGAAATGCTGGAGTGACTCCCTTAGCTATCAAGTCGGCTACCCTCACACACTCCGGGGTTCTACTGGATACCGCCTGCTCCCTGAGCACGTCCTCGGTGAAGCCCTTGGAGCAGCCCACGTTCTCGTAGTACACAAGCGGGTAGCCGCCGATCTTCAACGACTGGATCTCGCCGAGTGCCTCGTAGCGGCTCCACCGCTTCCTCCAATCCGGGAAATGCTTACGCAGCGCATCCCTCGTGGCTTCCATATCAGGATACTTTCCGCTGAAGACGATCACAGGCGCCCCCGTCTCCCTGTTTACGCGTTGAACGTCCACCACGTTGAAACCCGCGAAGGTGGCTCCGCCTAGAATCAACGCGTCGACCCCCCATGAACCTAGATTGTTTAACAAGGCGTCCGTGGCGTCAAGCCCGTCCACCGTTATACGCGTCAGCCTGACTCCCTGTATAACGCTGCCCCTCATCTTTGTTATACAAAGAGAAGTGTATTGGGTAGGCCTGTCTAAGCCTCGTCGGAAAGGCTCGAAGCTTCCGTCCTGGGCCCCTGCTACCGTGTAAACGGGGCTCAATACTTGTCGAGCTTTCCTTGTATCTTGCACTTTATTAGGAATTGGGCGTAGGCCTTTCTGGGCACCTTGACGGTGCCCGACCGCACAGTAATCTTAGTGATGCTGTTTAAAGCATTCTTGTCGACGTCTTTCTCGAATAGTAGGCTTCCAGTGCTCTCTATGGCGAATGGACCCACTTCTTTGGCTATTTCCTTGATATCCTCTTTTCCGAGGCTCACTTCGCCTTCATCGTCGATGGCTAAAATGAATTCTGCTCCGGAGTTAGATAGTGCGCCATCGAACCCGGCGGGGTCTTCGTCTGTCTCGTTGTTGATCCATGCCTCGAGGGCGTTGTTGACGACGTCTGCCACGCGTTTGCCGTCCTTCTTGGCCATGGAGAAGACCTCCGTGTAGAGCTCTGTGTCCAGGCCACGGATCGCGACGGTTTTACGGGGCATGTTTACTGTATCACCAGTTTATTTGTTTACTTGTTTACTTGTTAACAAGTATACTTATAAGCATATCGATGCTGTAAACATTTTGCCTCTCGTCCGAGGCCCGGAGTTAGATTTAAGTGTCGAATACGGTAGCCCTAGATAGAACACGCTCCGCAAATAAAAAGAGATCGATAAGAAAAACCGGAGTCAGTGAGCTAAACTTCACTAAATATGTCGAAGTTTTCCGGAAATTATTACTTTTAAACGAGAAGAACGACCTCGCGACCACCCTGAAGAACATTCAGGAGCTTATGAGCTTCAGCGAGAAGATCTTCAGCAGCAAAGCGGTGAGCGAGACCTTCCTGTACTTCTGCCTCCACGGGGCAGCCACGGCCTGGGTGCTACAGTGCGAGCTTAACATGCCTGAGGCAACAGTCTACCGCGCCCTGAAGAGGCTCAGGGCGATGGGCGTCGTGGTGCCCGCGCTCAAGGTCAGCAAGGTGAAGCGCAGCAAGGGAGGCCCAAGGCCCACCGTCTGGGCCATAGAGTCCGCGACCCCCAACGAGGTCGGGACGGCCTTGAAGCACCACTACAGGATGCTGAGCCCCAAGTTCAGGGTCGCCGAGGAGGTCGCCCAGACCATACTGGATGAGTTCCAGGAGAAGGAAGCGCCGCGTGAGATCAAGTACACGGAGATCATGATCCACGTCAAGGAGCTCAAGATACCCTTCAAGGGCCCCGACATCGCGGACCTGGCTGCGCAGTACCTACACGAACGCGGCATAAAGGTCTGGCGATAGATCACTCTCCCCAAATATCTCCCCCATTTGCCCCCTTCCTGGGGAGGGAAGGGGGCGCCACTCCTCAAGCCAAGCTGTAGTATAGTATTCCGTTCCTCTTGGTTTCAGCGACCTCTCCTCTGTTTCGCAGGTATACTAGGTGTGCGTATGTCTCTGTGGCCGCCATGCGCTTGGTCCAGAAGCTCATCTCCGGCCAGGGTCGGCTCTCCCAGTGGACCCTGCTTCCGATGTCGTAGACTGTCCTGGGGCCGTCAAGCAGCGTGTCCATCATCTCCCGGAGCCTGTTTCTGTGGTGTATTTTGAGTTGCTCTACGCGGTCAGCGAGGTTGCTGAACTCCCACTCGTGGGCAGGGTAAACCATGTCAACGTCCAGGTCCTTGACCTTGTCCAGGCTCTTCAGGTAGTCATCCAGTGGATCCCTGTCCTCGTAACTGTGGAGGGCGACGTGGCTGGTTATCTTGGGTAGGACGTGGTCGCCGCTGAACAGAAGCCTGTCGACGGGGTCGTGGACGACGATGTGCTCGTAGGCGTGCCCCGGGGTCCAAATGACCCTCATCTCCTTGCCGTTGAGCTCCACGGTCTCGCCGTCGCGCAGCGTCCTGTCTATCCTGAGGGGCGCGGGGAAGTCCCTGAACGCCCACCTGTAGCGCTGGAGGTACTGGAGGTACTCCTCGCCGCCGAAGAGCCTCGTCTCCTCGACGGTGAGCACGAAGAAGTTCTCCTGCTGCCTCCTCACCTCCTCCTGTTTCTCGGCGGCAACTTGGCTCGCGGCTATCTCGGCTCCGAGCTCCTGCAGGGTCTGGGCCAGGCCGATGTGGTCGTTGTGGAGATGGGTTAAGATGACCCTCTCCACGTCCTGGGGCTTCATGCCGTGCCGTTTGAGCCCCCTCGTGAGCCCCTTGTAGGCGCCGTCCGTAGGGACCCCGGTGTCTATGAGGGCCTTGGACTCGGTGAAGAGGTAGCTGTACGTCTTCCCCAGCGGGTTTCTCTCCATGGGCACCGTGAGCCGGTGTATGCCTTCGGCGACCTTCAAGTGGTTTCAGCCTATAGGAAGCCGCGCTCACCTTTAAACCCAGTCCCCGGCAGCCAAGCTTATACCCTGTACGGCGGAGTCTTGTCCATGAAGCGGATTCAGCCTCACATAATGTGCGGTGTCGGCGATGTCGCCAGGTACGTTCTGATGAGCGGTGACCAGGGCCGGGTGGAGAGGATCGCCGGCCACTGGGACCGTGCCGAGAAGGTGGCTGACTACCGTGGATACGTGACCTACACCGGGGAAACGAAGGGCGTAGCCGTCACCGCCTGCAGCGGCGGCATCGGCTGCCCCTCGACAGCCATCGCCATGGAGGAGCTCATGAACGTCGGGGCGGACACATTCGTCCGGATAGGAACCACCGGGGCCCTTGTGCCGTACCTCGACAGCGGCGACATAGTGGTGGCCACGGGGGCGGTCAGGTGGGAGGGCACCAGCAAGACGTATGTGCCGGTCGAGTACCCGGCGGTGGCCAGCGTCGAGGTGGTGAACGCCCTCCTTGAGGCGGCTGACGAGCTTGGGGTAGAGGTTCACACCGGGATCATCATCAGCACAGACGCGTTCTACGGCGGTAACGACGAGGTTCTCAGGATGTTCGGGGACGCCAACGTGTTGAGCATCGAGATGGAGGCCAGCCTCATGTTCACCCTCGCAGGCGTCCGCGGAAAACGAGCGGGGGCCATCTGCGCCGTCGACGGCAACATATTCAAGGGCACCGGGAAGGGTGAGTTCGAGCCCGGGGAGAGAAGCGGCGAGCTCGCAGACGCCGTCCAGAGGAGCATCGACGACGAGATAAGGGTCGCCGTCCGAGCCGTCCAGCTGCTGGACGAAGGGTAGCTACTCCCTCTCGTAAGGCTTGTAGTCGCTGGGGGGCCTAGCCTTGCCGACGACGCCAGCCAGGATCGCCACCGTGAGCACGTAGGGTATGGCCAGTATTATCTGGGGCGGCAGTATCCCCAGGCTCTGGAGCCTCATCTGCAGGGCGTCCGCGAACCCGAAGAGGAGACTCGCCCCGAATACGCTGAAAGGCATCCATTTGCCGAAGATCATGGCGGCTAAGGCGATGAAGCCGCGTCCACCCGTCATGCCCTTGTTGAAGACGTTTAGGTGGCTGAGGCTGAGGAAGGCGCCGCCTAAGCCGGCGAGCATCCCGCTCAATATGATGCACATGTACTTTATCCTGTACACGTCGACGCTGGCTGTCTCCGCCGCCGTTGGGTACTCGCCGACGGCCCTTATCCTGAGGCCGAGGGGGGTCCTGAAGAGCACGAAGTAGCTGGCAAAGGTGATTACGGGCATCAGGTAGACGAGAGGCGAGTGGGTGCCGAGAACAGCCCCTAGCACGGGTACCTGTTTCAGCACGGGGATGGTCAGGTCAGGTATGCTGTTGACGGCGTCGGACG
>CAYPNN010000096.1:4033-6320 GCA_964412065.1 uncultured Candidatus Bathyarchaeia archaeon | reverse complement strand
GGTAGAAGGCGCGTTCGAAGTGCTCCATCCTCCCTGTTTTGATGGCTTTCAGGTAGGCGTCAACGGTCTCATGGATGGCGGCTACATCTGAGTCATCGTACGTCATGAGAAAAAGTCATGGAGCGTTGGATAAAAACGTTAGAGGAGAGACTTGTAGTCGAATGGCTTATTTGGGTCTGCCACCGGTGCGTCGACCTCGAAGAGGTCCGTGTATTTGAGCCCGGAGCCCGTGTTGAAGAGCACGACCCGCTCGTCCCTGTCGACGTCGCCGCCGACGAGCATCTTCTTCAGCGCCGCCAGCGTGGCTGCCCCCTCGGGGCAGGCGAAGATCCCCTCGGCCTCGCTTACCTGGCTGACGCTGTCCATGATCTCCTGGTCGGTGACGCTTATGCAGGTGCCTCCGCTCTCGCGTGCGGCCCGGAGCACCAGGAAGTCGCCCAGCGCCTTGGGGACCCTGAGCCCCGCCGCCAACGTGTGGGCGTTCTGGAAGTACTCGCTCTCCTCCTTCCCCTCCTCGAAAGCCTTCACGATGGGTGCGCATCCCTCCGACTGGACGCTGACCATCCTGGGGCGCTCGCCGCCGATCCAGCCCAGCTCCTCCAGCTCGTCGAAGACCTTCCACATCCCTATGATGCCTGTGCCGCCGCCCGTGGGGTAGACGATGACGTCGGGGAGCGTCCAGTCCATCTGCTCCGCGACCTCCATCCCCATGGTCTTCTTGCCCTCGACGCGGTAAGGCTCGCCGAGGGTGGCGACGTTGAACCACCCCATCTCGTCGTTGCCGGCCTTCACGAGCTTCCCGGCGTCCGTGATGAAGCCGTCGACGAGCACCACCTTGGCGCCCACTATCTGGCTCTCTACCATGTTCACCTTGGGCGCGTCCTTGGGCATGAAGACGTAGACCTCCATCCCGGCCCTCGCGCCGTACGCCGCCATGGCTCCGGCGGCGTTACCGGCCGAGGGGAGGGCGACGCGCTTGATGCCCAGCTCCTTTGCCTTGCTAATGGCCATGGATAGGCCGCGGGCCTTGAAGGTCGCCGTCGGTATTATGCCCTCGTCCTTGACCCAGAGGTCCTTGAGGCCGATCCACTCGCCGAGCCTCGGCGTGTGGAGGAGGGGCGTCCAGCCCTCCCCCAAGGACACGACGTTACTCCGGCTCTTGACGGGGAGCAGCTCCCAGTACCTCCACATGGTGGCCTCGCGGCACACGAGCTCCCGTCTGGTGACCGCCTCCTTGACGGCCTCCAGGTCGTACCGGGCGAACAGCGGTTTACCGCACTTCTTGCATACCGTCTGAACCTTGGTGGCGTCGTGCCTCTCTCCGCACGCCGTGCACTCTAGGTGCGTGAAATAACTCATGATGGGTTCCTCATGTATGAGGGGTGGGACACGGAGATAACTGTTAAGGTGGCGCGGGGAGCCGAGCTAAAGATATAACGCTGGTCTGCCTCACGTCTCCCAAGGGTCCACGTTGGCTGCACCAGAGATACGCGTCGTGGACGCCACCCACAACAAGGAGTATGAGAGACACCTCTACGGCTGCCTCGCTTCCTTCACGAGGACGAGGCGCTCCCGGAAGAGGGCCGAGTACCTCGCGGAAGCGATGGGCAGAGGCCTGAGGAAGCACGTGCTCTTCATGGACGGAGACCCGGTCGGCATGATAGAGTATGTCCCAGCCGAGGCGTCGCCTTACCCCATCGACGGCGATGGAGTCGTCGTGATGAGCTGCATATGGGTGCTCAAGAGGGCGGCGGGCCGCGGGTTAGGCAAGACGCTCCTCAAGGTGATGCTGGAGGAGGCGCGGGACGCGGTCGGGTTCGCGTCCATCGCCCTCGACGGCCACCCGAGCCCCTGGTTTAGTCTGAGCCAACTGGAGCGTCTCGGGTTCACGTCGATAGACTCGAGGAGGATGAGGCACAGGGTGAAGAAGCCGGAGCAGTGCTTCGAGGTGCACCTCATTTGGATGCCTTTGAACTGTGAAGCCCCTGAGCCAGAGATGAGGTGGCGCGATATGCTCAAGGGGGTGGACTACTGTATAGGGCACCCACTGTACCGCGCCGAGAGCCACGGCCTCGTTGAGCCCCTCGAGTTCTGCTGAGCCTTAACGGTACTGGAGGCTGTGCCTCCTCTCCTTAGCCGCGTAGCCCCTGATCTCCGAGCCGTCCGCCGCCCTCTGCCCCATCTGCCTAGCTATCTCGGCGTAGCCGGTGCTGAGCCTGTACTCGGGGTTCATGCTGAACCTGGTAGGCACGGACGACGTCCCCGGTTGCTCCAGGCCCTCCACAAC
>CAYPNN010000096.1:2700-4023 GCA_964412065.1 uncultured Candidatus Bathyarchaeia archaeon | reverse complement strand
TCCCTTGGTATTGTGAATATCATCTCGTAGTCCTGGGTGCCCGCGTAGCCCCTGTCACCCCTGCAGGGCACCGATGCCTGGCACTCTCCCTTCAATATGGAGGGAACCACGGAGTAGACGCACGCCGAGTGGCCCCCAAGCACTGTGGTGATGTCTCTGCCGTCCTCGTAGGCGAGCCCCAGGAGGAGCCTGAGAAGCTGGGCTGAGTCGCAGTAGACGACCGCGACGTCCGGCTCGAAGCCCGCCGTGGTCAGCGGAGCCGAGACCACGCCCACGTACTTGCCCACCTCGAACCGGGGGAACTCCCGAGCCCAGTTGGCTCCCGCCTCCAGCGACTTGACGCCGTCTGGGTACCGGGTCCTGCCCTCGTAGAAGAAGTGAGGCGGCTCGGCGAGGCCGA
Source organism: uncultured Candidatus Bathyarchaeia archaeon (assembly GCA_964412065.1). Classification (GTDB taxonomy): domain Archaea; phylum Thermoproteota; class Bathyarchaeia; order TCS64; family TCS64; genus RBG-16-57-9. The sequence goes on along the minus strand of CAYPNN010000096.1, from coordinate 3,623 downwards.
AGCCTATGACGGGCTCGGGGCACCACATGTCCTCGAAGAGCTGTGCCACGGTCTCTCCGAACCGGCGGCTCAGGGCGAATGCCTGACACGTGGACATGCACTTCCCGAAGCCCCTGACCGGCCTGAGAGCCTCCTCCGGTATCTCGTCGGGGCTCCTCAGCATCCTAACGGCGAGGGGGTGGCTGTTGGGTCTGATAAGGTTCTCTAAACGTCTGCCATACTCTTTGTAATCGGTCATGGCATCACGGGTGTATGATTTACTCGAAATAAGATAACACTAGTGGATAGGGATGTAGCCAGACTTGCCAGGATGACGCAGTCAACGCCTTCGTTCGCCTTAGCGTTGATTAAGAGGCTCATAAAGGGGGAGAAAGTGAAGCCGTTGAATGAATGGACGCAGTACGAGACTCAGTGATGAACACAACCGATACAGGCAGCTGTATCCGTTTTTTCATCGTGTCTGTAGGGGATAAGGGAGTAGTAAGCTTTTTATTCCATCCCCAAACCCTTCATGGTACCTATCTTACTGGAGACAATAAACATGGGGTATCGCTTTGTCAGCCCCCCGAAGGAGGGGGAGTAAATGGGGTATCGTTTTATTCTATCGTAAGCCCCGACGAATGAGCCACGCAAGGAAACGAGTTTCCAGCGTCAACGAACCAAGACCCAACGGCGCCTTGACAGGGTACCGCGTGAGCCGCATATGGGAGATGGCTAAACATGACTGAGATGATCGGATCCGAGGCGTTCGCACGCAGCCTCGAGAGGGCTGGCGTCGAGCATATCTTCGGCATCAGTGGCGGCGCCCTCATCCCGATATGTGACGAGCTGCTGGACAGCGACATGCGGTTCATACTGGCGCGCCACGAGCAGGGGGCGGCCCACATGGCGGACGGCTACGCCCGAGTCCTCAACAAGGTGGG
>CAYPNN010000096.1:692-2690 GCA_964412065.1 uncultured Candidatus Bathyarchaeia archaeon | reverse complement strand
AGGTGGGCGTATGCATGGCTACCAGCGGCCCAGGCGCCACCAACCTGGTCACGGGGCTCGCCACCGCCCAGATCGACTCAAGCCCAGTAGCGGCGTTCACCGGGCAGGTGAACAGGGAAGTCATCGGCAGCGACGGCTTCCAGGAGTGCGACATCATAGGGGTCAGCGCCAGCGTGACCAAGTACAACGTGCAGGTCAGGGCGCCCGAGGAGATACCGTACGCCGTCAAGACGGCGTTCCACATTGCTAACACCGGGCGGAAGGGAGCCGTCCTCGTAGACATACCCAAGGACTGCACCACCCTCAGCGGGGACATAGAGTTCCCCGAGAAGGTCGAGTTCAGGGGCTACAGGCTGAACCCTGAGCCAGACCCCCACGAGCTCGACTGGGCAGCCAAGATGCTGTCCGACGCCGAGCGGCCGCTCATCATAGCGGGCGGAGGAGTAATAGCCTCCGGGGCGAGCCCCGAGCTCATCGAGCTGGCGGAGTTCCTCATGGCGCCCACGGCCACCAGCCTCATGGGTAAGGGCGCGATCCCCAACGACCACCCGCTGAGCCTGGGGCTCTGCGGCATGCACGGCACGATGGAGGCGAACATGATGGTCCCCAAGTCGGATGTGCTGCTGGTGGTGGGCTCACGGTTCAGCGACAGGACCACGGGCAAGATAGCCGACTTCGCGCCCAACACCAAGATAATCCACGTCGACATCGACCGCAGCGAGATAGACAAGAACGTGGAGGCCATGACGAAGGTCGTCGGCGACGCGAAGCTCGCCCTGCAGGGGCTCCTGGGACGCGTCAAGGTGCTTAGGACGCTGGAGCCATCCACCGAGTGGAGAGACAGGATCACGGAGTTCAAGTATGTCTACGACGCCGAGAACGAGAAGAACGGCCCCTATCTGCGGGCACCGGCGGTAATCAGGGCTCTCAGGGAGGAGCTCCCGAGGGAAGCGATAGCAACCACGGAGGTGGGCCAGAACCAGATGTGGGCAGCCCTCCACTTCGACGCATATGCACCTAGGACCTTCCACACCAGCGGCGGCCTGGGCACCATGGGATGGGGCTTCCCGGCGTCGATAGGCGCCAAGGCGGCGAAGCCGGACGTGCCGGTGGTGGACATCGCCGGAGACGGCAGCTTCGGGATGACGGAGAACAGCATGGCCACGGCGGTCGAGGAGGAGCTCCCCGTGATCGTGGTTGTGTTGAACAACAACGTGCTGGGCATGGTGGCACAGTGGCAGAGGCTTTTCTACGATAGAAGATACTCCGCCGTCAAGCTCAAGGGCAACCCGGACTTCGTGAAGCTGGCTGACGCCTACGGCGCCGAGGGCGTCAGGGTGGAGAACATGAAGGACTTCAGGGCAGCCGTCCGGAGGGGCATCAAGGCGGACGTGCCCACGGTCATCGATGTGCCCATCGACCCCGAGGAGAACGTGATGCCCATGGTGCCGCCGGGGATGGGCCTCAAGGACACGCTGGTGGAGGCGGACTAGGTGCCCCCGAGCACGGTGAGCTTCCTCGTGGAGAACCAGCCGGGCGTCCTGTTCAAGGTGAGCAACCTGTTCAGGCGGAGGGGCTTCAACATCGACAGCATCACCGTCGGCGCACTTGAGAACAGCAGCTACAGCAGGATGACCATAACCGTGGACGCCGACACCCGGACGCTGCACAACCTCATAGAGCAGCTGGACAAGATGCTTGAGGTGATCAAGGTGAAGCGCCTGGACCCGCTGCGCACCGTGCGCCGCGAGATGCTGCTGGTGAAGCTGGAGACCAGCGACCCCATGGCCAGGGAGGATGCATTACGCTACATCAACAACCAGCACGGGCTCATACTGGACATCGACGACGAGAACATCGTCTCCATGTACGAAGGACACACCAATTGCTTTTGGGCAGAGCGGCTGGGGCGAGAGATCGGCATACCAGACCTGTGGGTCAAACTATGTGGCAACAGCCACACTGGCTCTTTCAAGGACCTGGGTATGACCGTGCTGG
>CAYPNN010000096.1:0-682 GCA_964412065.1 uncultured Candidatus Bathyarchaeia archaeon | reverse complement strand
GAACATCATCGCCGAGATCACGGGTGAACCTGAGGAGCTGGACCAGTTCCTGGGCCTCGTGAGGGGCATAGGCATCGTCGAGATGTCGAGGACGGGAGTGACCGCCATAGAGAAGGGGCGGCTAATGCTAGGTGAATGAATTTGGTGAAGGTATACCACGACGAGGACATAGACGAGTCGGTCCTCAAAGGAAAGACCGTGGCCGTAATCGGCTACGGCAGCCAGGGCCGAGCGCAGGCCCTCAACTTGAGAGACAGCGGAGTCGACGTAGTCGTCGGGCTCCGGCCCAGCGGAAAGAGCTGGAGGAAGGCAAAGGGGGACGGGTTCAAGCCCATGACGGTCCTGGAGGCCGCCGAGAAGGGCGACGTAGTCCTCATGCTCATCCCGGACATGGCTCAGCCCATGGTCTACAGGGAGGAGGTGGGGCTCGCCATGAAGAAGGGGAAGGCTCTGCAGTTCGCCCACGGCTTCAACATCCACTTCGGGGAGATCAAGCCGCCGGAGGACGTGGACGTCATCATGGGGGCGCCCAAGAGCCCCGGCCCCGAGATGAGGCGTCAGTACGAGGCGGGCTTCGGCGTGCCGTCCCTCGTGGCCGTGCACCAGAATGCCTCAGGGAAGGCGCTGGAGAAGGCGCTTGGGATCGCCAAGGCGCTGGGCTCGGGACGGGCGGGGGTCATAG
>CAYPNN010000095.1:2037-6333 GCA_964412065.1 uncultured Candidatus Bathyarchaeia archaeon | reverse complement strand
GCTGAGGATCATCGTTTACATCGGGTACTGGATCGTGATCGGGGCATACATCGTCAAACAATACCAAACCACAGCAGGTAGGACCCCAAATTAATTTTTAACCACAAGGTGGTTTCGGGATAAAACCCTTTAAACGGGCTAAGGAAGATGAACCATGGGTTTCTACGATCACCTTGGGGTCAAACGCGTCATCAACTGCTACGGCACCTACACGCTGATAGGGGGCCACACCTTCTCGGACCAGGTCAGGGCGGCGATGGACGAGGCGGACAGAAGCTTCGCGTGGCTCTGGGAGCTGGAGGAGAAGGCAGGCGAAAGGATCTGTGAGCTTACTGGGGCAGAGGCGGCGTTCGTCACCCCCGGCGTCTTCGCCGCCCTCAGCATGGGCGCGGCCGCCTGCATGGCAGGCACGGACCGGGACAATATGAGCAGGCTCCCCGACACGTCGGGCATGAGGAACGAGTTCATAGTACAGCGGGCGCTCAGGGACTTCAAGTACGACAGGAGCATGACCGTCGCGGGCGGGAGGCTCGTGGAGGCAGGCGACGAGAGACGGGGATGCACGGCTGGGGAGCTGGAGGCCGCCATCACGGACAAGACCGCCGGCTTCCACTACATGGCCCACGGCACCACGGGGAACTGGGCCTCCAAGGAGTGCAGCATCGTGGCCATAGAGGAAGTCATCGACGTGGCTCACCGCAACGGGCTCCCCGTGATAGTGGACGCCGCGTTCCAGTGCTACCCCAAGGACGGGTTCACCCGTTACACCAACATGGGGGCAGACCTGGTCGCCTACTCGTGCAAGTACTTCGGCGGCCCCAACACGGCCGGCATCCTCCTCGGCAGGAAGAGTCTCGTGGACGCAGTGGCTCTCCACAGCTTCGTGGGCCAGGAGGGCGGCCCCGGCGGCAGGCTACTCCTCGAGGCGGAGCCGGGGCGGATGCACGGCAGCGTGTTCCGCGGCTACAAGATGGACAGGTCCTCTATAGCTGGGGCGGTCGCGTCCCTCGAGGAGCATCTGGCCACGGACTACGAGGCAGTATTCGCGAAGGCTAGGCTTAAGGCGGCGAGGATGACGGAGAAGTGGAGCAGCATCCCCGGCGTATCTCCCAAACTCTACGACATAGGGACGGTACCCGAGGAGCCGGGCAGGATATCCCTGCACCTAGTCCTCGACAGGAGCCCCCAAGAGGTGGATGGCGTAGTCAAGGAGCTCATGGCCGGCGACCCCTCCATATGGGCGTCGGCGGAGCGTAACCACCTGGTCATCAACGTAACGAGCTTCAGGGGGCTGATGCTCGCCGAGGACAGGGACACGGAGACGATAATAGAGAGGGTCTCGGAGGCACTCGGTTAGGGCCTCAGCCCTTCAGGTAGCCCCCGAGGTGCCTGACCATGGGCCTGCCTAGGGCGGCCTCCACCACCCGGTAGTTCTCGCTGTACCTGTTGCCGTCGCCCACGAGGATCTTCTCCTTGGGCACGCAGACTACGTTGACGGTTTGGCCCTTCGCTAGGCCGGCGCTGGTAACGGGGTCGCCTTCCCCGGTGAACGTGGTCACGAGGTCGGGGAACGTGGCGAGCCGCTCGCCGTCTTTCTCGAGGGTCATGTACTCGTTGACGTAGCCGAGCTCCCATTCCTCGCCTCCCTGCCTTATGGTGGCGAAGCCTACGTCGAAACCGCCCCTGGCCTCGATGGTCGTCTCGGTGATGCGTCCCTTGCAGACGAGCTCGCCGCCGAGGAAGTCTGTGGCTGCCTTCACCTTGGCGTCGGCCCCCTTATCCTTGGCAGAAAGGAACGCGTAACCCAGGTCCATGGCCATCCTTATGGCGCCGGAGGCGCCGTGCTCCCTGGTGTAGCTCACGGGCACGGGGTCCCTGGCCATCGCTATGAGCGCCTTCATGTCCCGCGCCTGGGCGCGTATCACGTTGCCTGTGGTCTGTAGGGTGCCCCACGCCACGACCTCGCCGCCCTCGGTGACGCCTGTCTTGACACTCTTATAGTCGAGGCGGTGGAGCCCCATGCTCCCCATCATGGCTGTGGGGTGGGCCCTGCCGTCGCCGGGGGTGTCCACCACGGGGAGCCCGAGGGCGGCGGCTATGAGCCAGCCGCCGAAGCTGTTGTGGCCGCCGTTCTCGGCGGCGATGACGCCGTGGAACTCGACGCCCACCTCCCTGAGGAGCTGGGCCGCCCTGATGTAGTGCATGGGCCTGGTGTTCCCCCGCTCAGTGGGCGCCCCCAGCGCGGCGCTCGTGATGACCCTCCACTCGGGGTCCGCCTCGTCCGGCCCCCAGAGCTCTATGTTGCCTATCTCCAGCGCGAGGCTGCCGGTCCTGCGGCCTGTCTCAGGCCAGCCGCCGCCTCCTCCTCCCAGGATCGCCCCACCGAGGGCGAGAGCTTCAACATCCTCCAACGTGACATTTTGTGGCATATAGTCTCAGAGTAGTAATACCCAGTCACAGGGTATAACAGGTTTTAGAGAAAAGGGGGTCAGTAGAAGGGGAGCCTGCCCTCCTTCTCCATGTTGAGGAGGGCCTCCCAGTCGCCGTTAGTGTGCCTCTGGAGTATCTCCAGCTGCTCCTCAGATATGTTCCTGAACCGGCGCTGGGGATCTAGATATTCATAAGCATATCCTACTGCGATTGAATTTTATCTTCAATAATTTATTCACTAGGATACTCATGATAGTAGCTGTAGAGTCTAACTATTGCTTTAATACCAAATTTCTGAGTTTTCATCATAGTAGAACCAGATCATGTCCTCGACTCGCTCAAGGCTAATATTTTTCAATAAGTTAATATATAAAATCACTGAATCTTTAGTTATGTCAGAATCAAAAGATTTAACGGCTGTTTTTGTCGTTAACAGAGAAATTATGGATATAAGTAATAAATATGCTATCCTAATAGGCATAAATAATTATGTAGATGAAAGTATTAATAATTTAAAATATAGTGTTAACGATATTAACGAATTTTATAATATCCTAATTGATAGTGACTTAGGTAATTTTAAATCTGAAAACATTAATTTGTTAACAGATGATAGTGAAAGTAAACCTACAAGAAATAATATTATTTCAAAATTGAACATTATATCAAGAACTGCCCAAACTACTGATATTTTGTTATTTTATTTTTCAGGTCATGGTTATGTAGTAAATAATAAACCGTACTTTCTATGTTCGGACACATTCCGAAATTCCTTAGATCAAACGGCTATTTCAATAGAATACATTAAAAACGTATTAAAAGAATCGTTAGCTAGAGTTAAAATACTTATTTTAGATTCGTGCCATTCAGGTTCAATAAGAGGGGTTAAAGATTCAGGAATAATGACTCGAGAATTGTTTAATTCTGTTTTTCCTCCTCCTGAAGGATTTGTTGTGATGGCCTCATGTAAACTAAATGAAGTATCTTTTGAATGGGGTGAAGTAGAGCATGGGGTTTTTTCATACTATTTATTAGAAGGGTTAAGAGGGGGTGCATATAGGAGCGATGATTCAATTATAACGGTATCGGATGCTCACCAATATACATCTTCTAAGGTTAAGCAATGGGCTTTTCCAAAAGGCTTAGAACAAAATCCAACTTTAGAACAAGCAGTTACTGGAGCTATTCCTTTAGTGTCTCTAAGAAAAGAATCGGTGATAACAACTTCTGGAATAGAATTTGACCCTATTAACGTAACATTAAGAAGCGAAGCTTTCTTGGGGAGTTGGATAAGAGATAAACATACCAAAAGTCTTCTAGGTTCATTATTAAACTATTATGCTCCAGATGAAATACGTAAAGTGAGTGATAATAAATATGCAATACCAGAAGGCATAATAGAAAATGTAAGATCAGACAAGCATTATGTGGATATTATATTTAATATAAATAAAAATAATAGAAATGAATGTGAAGAGATTATAAATTATCTAAGTGAAACATATTATTGGACAGAAATAACGTATAAAATTAATAAAATATTGGATATTAATAGATTAGTAATAAAATGTAATAATAATAATTTTAAAATTCATTCATATGAGCCAGATGAAGGAAAAGAAAAACTAGAAGCATTAACTCCAGCATGGAAAGATACAATTACCTTATTTAAAAATGAAACAGATCATCTTGAAATCACTATATCGCCAAAAAAAGATAAAGTATTAGATAAACTATTTTATGAATCATTAAATATTGATAATATCATGATATTCATATCTGATATAACAAAATAATAATGAAAAGCCTTTAGTAGAAGGGGAGCCTGCCCTCCTTCTCCATGTTGAGGAGGGCCTCCCAGTCGCC
>CAYPNN010000095.1:0-1937 GCA_964412065.1 uncultured Candidatus Bathyarchaeia archaeon | reverse complement strand
GTTGATGTGCCTCTGCAGAATCTCCAGCTGCTCCTCGGTGACGTGCCTGAACCGGCGCTGGGGCTCCAGGTACTCCTTGACCGGCTTCAGCTCCCTGGGCTTGACGCTTATCTTGAACTCGCCGTGGTCCACCTCCACCAGCGGGAACGCGCCGGTCTGCACCGCCAGCCGCCCAACCTCCACCGTCTTGGCCGGGTCGAAGTACCACCCGGTCGGGCACGGCTGGTGCACGTGCAGGTAGGCGAGCCCCTCGCCGTTCCGCGTCACCTCGGCGGCCTTCTTGATCTTCCGCTCCAGGTCCGGGATGTAGGCGAGCGACGCCGTCGCCAGGTAGGGTATCCTGTGGGCCGCCATTATCATGAGCATGTTCTTGCGGCGCTGGGGCTTGCCCTTCCACACGCTGCCCACCGGCGTGCTGGTGGTGGCGGCGAACATGGGTGTGCTGCTGCTGCGCTGGATGCCCGTGTTCATGTAAGCCTCGTTGTCGTAGCAGAGCCAGATGATGGACTCGCCGCGCTCCGCGGCGCCGCTGAGGCTCTGGAGGCCTATGTCCACTGTGCCTCCGTCGCCGCTGTAGCTGGTCACGTAGACCTTGTCTGCCTTCCCCTTCCTGCGGAGGGCCCTGTAGATGCCTGTCTCGTAGGCGGGGGCGGAAGCGAAGTTGGCCAGCACCCACGGCACCTTGACGACGCCTCCGTAGTTGACGCCACTGCAGTTAGGCGGGTCCACGACTATGGTGTCAGGGCCCAGCGTGTCCAGGAGGGTCCTGATGATGATGCTGGCCCCGCAGCCCGCGCAGCCGTCGCTGCCCGGGTGCACGCAGTGATCGCTCTCTACGTCCACCCGCCGCGCCCCGCCCGGAAGGGTGTGCTCCACGAACTCCACCTCCTCCGTCAGCCTCTTGCCCTTGTCTCCTATGATCTTCCTGCCCATCGCGTAGAGGTCGTCTATGGGTATGTCCTCGCCGCCTAGACCCATGACGTAGTTCTTCACGGGGACCCTGATGTCGGTGTTGTAGAGGGCGGACTTGACGTCCATGAAGGCCATGCCTCCGCCGGTGCCGTGGCAGACCACCCTGTCCACGACGCCTATGCTGTCCACCTGCCCGGCGAGGTCGATGACCTCCTCATTGGGGAAGGGCCTCATGAACCTGAGCTTCAGCAGCCCTATCTTCTCTCCCTGGCTTCGCAGCCTGTCGACGGCTCTGCGGGCGGCGGTGGTCATGCTGCCCATGGTGACCATGAGGCTGTCGGCGTCGTCGCACCTGTACCGCTCGACCATGCCTCCGTAGCTGCGGCCGAAGTTCTCACGGTAGCTCCTGTCCACCTCGGCGATGACCTTCTTGGCGTCCTCCATGACCTCCTCGTGGAGCCGCCTGTAGGTGGTGTGCAGCTGCGAGGGGAGGCTGGCGCTGGGCCAAGCCTTGCTCACGGTGGGGTCCACCGGGTACGGCGCCTTGTAGGGCGGCAGCCACTCGTCGACGGCCTCCTGCTCTGGGAGGTAGACCCGCTCCTGGCTGTAGCTCAGGTAGAAGCCGTCCAGGCTCATCATGGTGGGGAGGAGCACCCTGTAGTCCTCGGCGACCCTGTAGTTCATGAGGGTCTGGTCGAGGCACTCCTGGTTGCTCTCCACGAAGCCGACGAGCCACCCCAGGTTCATCTCGGGCATTATGTCGCTGTAGTCGGGGCCCAGGCTCCAGTACCAGCCCAGCGTCCTGTCGGCTATCGCCATGACTATGGGGGCCCGGTAGTTTGTGGCCTGCGCCACCACCTCGTGCATGTAGGCGAGGCCCTGGCTGCACGTCGCCGTGAAGGTGCGTGCACCCGCCATGGAGGCTCCCAGGGCGACGGCCATGCAGCTGTGCTCGCCCTCCGTGTGTACGTACTCGGCGTCCAGCTCGCCGTCGGCGACGAAGTCGCTTATGTACTCGATTATGG
>CAYPNN010000094.1:1644-6336 GCA_964412065.1 uncultured Candidatus Bathyarchaeia archaeon | reverse complement strand
ACCGCGGAGGCTGCCGACGCGATTATCGGGTTCCCGCCGAGGGTGTTTTCGTGGGCGCCTTCCTCCCAGTCCATCACCTCGCCCTTGGCTGCGCACACCCCCATGGGCAGCCCCGCGGCCACCGCCTTGCTCATGCACATGATGTCCGGCTCCACGTCCCAGTGCTGGCACGCCCACATCTTACCAGTCCTGGCGAAGCCTGTCTGCACCTCGTCGTCGATCAGCAAGATGCCATGTTCGTCACACATTTCACGGACCCTCGGCCAGTATTCCTGTGGTGGAGACACGTAGCCGCCTGCCCCTAGGAGGGGCTCGAAGATCAGGCCAGCCACCTCCCTTGGGGTCACGACGAACCTGAATATGTGTTCCTTGATGTAGTCGAGACAGTATAGCCCGCATTCGGGGTGTTCCTGTTTGAAGGGGCAACGGTAGCAGTAAGGGTAGGGGGCCAAGACGGCTCCGGGCATCATGGGCCCAAAATGTTTCCTCGCCTTGCTGCTGGTGGACGTGAAGGCTAGGGAGCCCATGGTTCTGCCGTGGAACGACCGTATGTAGCCGAGGAAGTATAGTCGTCTGCTGTGGGCTCGAGCCAGCTTGATGGCGCACTCGACTGCCTCGGAGCCGCTGTTCCCGAAGAAGAAGCGCTTCGATCCCTTCCAGGGCATCACTCGGCTGAGTTTCTCGGCGAACTCTACCTGGGGGACGGTGAAGTAGTCGCAGCTGTTGACGTGATCGCATTTCTGGGCTTGTTCAATGATGGCTTGGGTGACCTTTGGGTGGCGGTGTCCGACGTTGGCGACTGCTATGCCGGACCCGAAGTCCAGGTATATGTTGTCGTCGATGTCTTTGACCCATACTCCTTCTGTCTCCATTCCTACGAGGGGAGCCGTGCGGGAGAGGGAGGGCGACAGTATCTGTTGGTCTCTCTCGATGAGTCTTCTCGCCTTCGGCCCGGGGGGAGTTACAACTATTTTTGGATAAGAGTCCTTGTTCATGTCCTTACATTAACGGTATTAGCCACTTTATAGTTAAAAGGCTGTTTTAAGGCAATCACATCCACGCTACCTTGGTTCTTCAGGCCGCTCATTAACGGGCACATGGGTAAAAACATTTATTTGACATCCCTGCAGAGTGATACTCCTTGGTGAGATGATTGGCAAGGGATAGTCTTCCGATCCGTTGAGGACGACGAGACCTTATCCCAAGTCATTGAAGTCGAGGGACACCTCATCGACTCCATGATCCTGTCAAAAATTCTTGACGGCATAATGGATCAGAGAGGCGATTTCGAGTTCCTAGATTTCAATGTTGGGAATAACAAACACGACTACAGCTCCACGAAGATCCAGATCACTGGAAAAACGAGGGAGCACTTGAATAATATACTGGGTGAGGTGCTGCGGCTCGGCGCGACGCTGCCGGAGACCCCTGAGGTGGAGTACCAGCCGGCTCCCGCAGATATGGTGCTGCCCGACGCGTTCTACTGCACCACCCATCACCCCACATGGATCTACTTGGACGGTGACTGGGTGAGCGTCGAAGGCCTCATGATGGACAAGCAGATCATCGTGGAGCCTGACAGCCGCAGGGCGTACTGTAAGCCGATAAGCATGGTCGAGAAGGGTGACCTCGTGGTGGTCGGCGAGAAGGGTGTCAGGATCAAGCTCCCGGAGAGGCCCCGTGAGGGAGTGGGCGTGTTCGAGTTCATGAACAGCGACGTCTCCCCCGAGAAGCCTGCGACGGCTCTCATCCGAGAGATCGCCCGCAGCCTTAAGATGAACGCTAATAACGGCGGCAAGATAGTGGTGGTTGCTGGCCCTGCCGTGATCCACACAGGGGCCGCGCCCTACCTGGCGAGGATGGTGGAGCTCGGCTACGTCGACGCTCTTCTCTCGGGCAACGCCTTGGCGGTCCACGACGTCGAGAGCGCCTTGTATGGGACATCCCTCGGGGTGGACCTTATGCACGCCCGTGTACTGAACCCGAGGAACCACATCGCGGCGATAAACGAGGTCATGAAGGCGGGGTCCCTGAAGGGGCTGGTGGAGGCAGGCAGGCTGAGGAGCGGCATATTCTACCAGCTCATAAAGAACGAGGTCCCGTTTGTGCTGGCCGGCTCCATCAGGGACGACGGCCCGATACCCGAGGTGATTAAGTGCTCCGACGAGGCTCAGGCGCGGTACAGGGAGGTGGTGAAGGACGCGGATTTCGTCTTCATGCTGGCGTCCACCCTCCACAGCATAGCCGTGGGCAACATGCTTTCGAGCGGGGTGACGATTATCTGCGTCGACATCAACCCCGCGGTGGTGACCAAGCTGAGCGACAGGGGGACGAGCCAGGCCGTGGGGATAGTCACGGACGTGGGGACCTTCCTGCCGTTGCTGGTGAACGAGCTGCAGAGCTAGGGGCTCGATTGCGTCGGGAGTCGGGTCTCGAACCTTATCGCAGATCGAGATATCTAATTATCACCATTTTTCGTTGTGTATTCGTGTCTCGTCGTACTGGGTTCTAGGTTCCTTTTCCTCGGCGGGGTACCCGACTGCGATCAGGTTCTGGGGGACTATACTCTCAGGTATGCCCAGGAGGCCGCGTACCATTGTCTTCTGCTCGTCGAGAGGCAACCCTATCCACACTGCGCCCAGCTTCAGCGCGACCGCGCCGTGAAGTATGTTCATCGTCGCTGCGGAGCAGTCTTCCACTATGAACTGTCTGGGTGGGGGTGAGATGGCTGGGTCTCCGCACACCGCGATGCATAGCGGCGCCTCGTATAGCATCTTCCCGTATGGATGGTTTTCTGCTAGTTTGTCCAGAGTATGTCTGTCCTTCACGGTGATGAAGTGCCACGGTTTACGGTTTCCGCCTGTCGGAGCCGCCATCGCTGCTTCGAGTAGCTTCTTGACATCTCCGTCCTTCACCGGCTCGGATGTGTACTTCCTGATGCTGCGTCTAGCTAATAACGTAGTTAATTCATCCAACAAGAATCACATGAACTAGTTAGAGTTAGGATAAAATTATGGATTACTCCATTGTTATGATTCTATCGTTCTCTTTCAAATAGCAAATAATGTTTTACCCAGATGTCACGACCACACGCTTGATATGTATGAAGATTCCATCCATCCCTCTGGACATCTTCAATGCACTCCGCCACCTTCCGGTGATCCTCAATCTGTATACATCTCCATTCTTTCACCCGTATTCACCTCCTGAAAACCTCGCATCATCGAGAGATTTTTCTGCTTTTACTAAAAAAATGTGTCTATTCCAGTAATAACTGTGTGTTGGGGGGTTTGGGGATAAAGTTATGGATTAGTAAAATTTGTTGGGTATATTGTTCGTCTTATGTCTGATTTCATGCTATTTCGTGTCTATCTTCATACCCGCCAGCGCGCGGGTGCGCAGACCCTCGCATGCTTCTTTCCACTTCAAAGCTCCATCTGTCCCTCCGAAATCCGTGAGGCTTAGACCATGCTGATCAAGATCTTCCATGTAAATAATCATGAGTTCCTGCTCGTTGCCCTCGTCCAGCCGAACCAGGCGAATGCGCATAATATCGCCGTCCAGACGGTAGCCTTCCCCCTCGAGCAGACGTAACACATGCATGGTATCCGAATCATCGGGCCAGCCGCCCTGTGAAGCCGCCACGTTGTAGTAACGGACGCTGTCATAGAACTCATGCCTGCCTATCATGGTACGGTAAGGATCATCCGAGTAATCGTAGCCTCTCGATTCTATCGACGGCAGGTAACCTTCGAACTGGAACCAGTATAGACGGAGGACCCGTCCGCAATCATCAGCTTCCGCGTAGAGGTGGACCTCGCAACGCGCCACTTCGTAAAGGATGAACGTTTCGCCGCCCACGTAGGTCAACACGTTATCCACTGTGATCGTTCCCTCGGGAAATCCTTTGGAGACGAGCATGGAACCTTCAACGGTGACCCGGGGTACCAGATACGATTCCGTGTCTTCCATGGTATTACAAGTGAATGGGAACACGTGTATTATGATAAGGGTAGCTGAAATGCTTGCACACGCGAGGGTAAAGCATTCTGTGAACGCTTATGTGGTAAGGCACACGCGCATTGAAAGCGTCTGAACACCAAACATCGTTCATCAAGACTAGAGTTACCCCCAAATTTTGGTTCAATCAACCTTTTTCCTAGGCGTTCTCGGTATGATGAAGGATGTTCTATCTCTGTACCTGATGTAATCTTGCCCGAACCTCTTCACCAGCTCAGGCTCCTCCCTGTTCTTTATCCAGAGCGAGACAACGGCGACGAGGAGGGTCGACAAAATGAACGCCGTGGTGAATGATCCATAGTACAACCCCGCCCCCAATATGAATAGCCCGTACCCGAGGAGCATCGGATTACGAGTGTAGCTGTATAGACCCTCTGTGACCAGCTTGGAGGACTGGGAGTCGTCCGCGACGTCGCCCCAGGGCATCCCCGAGCCGTAGGAGTACAGCTGCCAGATCGATGTGATGCTGAGCAGGAAGCCTGCAAGGAACACGGGGGCTCCGGCTAGGTGCATGGGCTGGAGCGTTGAGGAGGGAAGTATGTGGGCGTCGAGGCTTCTGCCGATGTACAGTAAGGCCTTTGGGATGACGAAGAGGAACAAGGCTGAGGCAGCGAGTAGACGAAGCTTATCCATCGAGTAGACCCCCATTTTTCTTAGACGAAACCTCGTGCA
>CAYPNN010000094.1:0-1634 GCA_964412065.1 uncultured Candidatus Bathyarchaeia archaeon | reverse complement strand
GCATATAACTTACCCCATGGATGTAGGCTGTATGTAGGATAGAGGGCAAGGGTCTGGGGGATAAATTATGGATTAGGGTTATGTGAAGAAGGGGGTGTCACGGGGATTTTGAGCCGTATTTTTCCCAGCTAACAATAGCGTCCAGGCTCTTTCTTTCCTTAGGCGACGGTTTCTCGTCGGGCACTCCCAGAGGCGTCAATGCGATGACCTTGAAATTATCTGGAACGTCTAGCAGGCCCTTAACCAATTCCTCCCTATTGGACTGTCCCATCCAACACGTTCCAAGGCCTAGATCTGTCGCGGCTAACACGATGTGTTCGAACGCTATCCCGAGGTCGTTGAGACACCAGTTTGGGGACGCTGCGTGATCCGCTAAGCCGACGATCATCAACGGAGCCTCTGCTGCCCACTCTGATTTAGCTAGTTTCTTAATGGTTTCCTTGTTCTCGACGACTATGAAATGCCATGGCTGTCTATGGCCGGCCGAGGGCGCGATCCTGGCTGCCTCAAGTATCTTTAATATCTTTTCCTTTGGTACGGGTGTGTCTTTGTATTTACGGATACTTCTTCTCTTTTCCACTACTTCTTCAAACTTCATTGTGCTCTCCTTAATTAGACATTGTTTAGGACGATATAAAGAGAGTCTTCTACGAACAACTCACGTGCGAGTATATCCAACGTGACCCTCGGAAGCGAGGATAAAATATGCGACCCCGGTTGAAAAAAGGTTTACCTGAATAATTCTGGACAAGCTAAGTATATAATCAGGGATTTAGTTAAACCCAAGCTAAACGTGGATACATTATTTCTGTCTGTGAGGTTCTTAGTATAGAGGGCGTCGAGCATGTTTTCTGAAGGGAACAAGGTTCTCCTGATGGGCAGCAGCAAGTTCAAGGCTGGTGAGCTGCCCCCGGAAGTCAGAGAACGACTCGACGCGGCAATGGAGAGATGCGTCTCCTTCATCGTCGCCGAAGCCCATGGATCGTGTAGGCTCTTTCAGGACTACCTTGCCTCGAAGGGGTACAGGGACGTGGTGGTTGGGCACGCGAGGAGCATGAGGTACAACGCTGGGGGCTGGAGGGACCTCAAGTACGGCGACGACCTGAAGGAGCGGGAGAAAAACATGATCAGGGACTGCGACTGCGCCGTCGTGATCTGGCAGGACGAGAGCGGCGTCATCGCCGAGAACCTCGAGCACCTGAAGAAGCTCGGGAAGCCCACGTTTCTCTACGAGTACGACAGCTCGGACGGGGCGGTCCAGTCTGGGCAGCTTGACCCGAGGAGAAGCTACAGGAAGTTCTACCCATACTGGAGGCGCCGGTGAGGGGCTCAGTCGATCGTGGGAATAATCATGGATTGGATTACTGGCTTCGTTCATCGACCATTCATGCATATTTATTCATCGAGTTACGGCGGGTTTAGGATTAGGTCTACAAATTGTTTGCAGTGTTGACAATAGATTTGATGGGAAACACACGAAAACGGGCATGCATACATATTACACTCTGCCACGATTATGTTTCCGGAGATCGTTTTGGTGATCATAGGAGACGGCGCCCTCAGGGAGCTGGGGGCCAAGATACTCGAGGCTGCCGGCACCCCCGGCGAGGAGGCTGCCTGGGTCTCCGACTGCC
>CAYPNN010000093.1:0-6338 GCA_964412065.1 uncultured Candidatus Bathyarchaeia archaeon | reverse complement strand
GGCTACGCCCTCGCCGACCAGCTCCGAGAAAACGGAAGAGTGGCTGTCAGCTACTTCGGCGAGGGGGCTAGCAACCAGGGAGGCGTCCAGGAGACCCTCAACCTGGCGGCATGCTGGAATCTGCCGGTGGTCTTTGTATGCGAGAACAGCAGCCCCGAGGTGCAGCGGATGCTGGGCCACGAGATCGACTACCCCCAGCTCAGCATAGACGAGGTGGGGAGCCGCGGCGCCGCCTACGGTATGCCCGGGGTCAACCACGACGGCTGGGACGTCGAGACCGTGTACAAGGTGGCTAGAGAAGCCGTTGAGCGAGCCCGAGACGGCGGAGGGCCTTCGCTGCTGGAGTTCAAGATCCACAGGCTCGGCGCCGACGAGGACAGCCCCCACTGCCCCGTCAGGTGCTTCAGGGATAGGCTCATGGGCAGAGGATTGTTGACGGAGGAACTCGACGCAGAGATGCGGGACACGGAGGCCGAGAAGGTGAAGGATGCCATCGACTTCGCCGTCGGCAGCCCCGAGCCGGAGCTCATCGACGCCCACATGGGCGTCTTCGTGGAGGACGGCTAGGATGCCGCGGGTCATCACCTACGCGGAGGCCGTGAACGAGGCGCTGAGGGGGGAGATGAGCCGCGACCCCGAGGTGTTCCTCTTCGGCGAGAACGTCAGCAGCGGCTGGAGGCCGGCCACAAAGGGTCTGAAGGAGACGTTCGGCAGGGAGCGGGTCAGGGACGCCCCCATCACAGAGACGGCGTTCATCGGCGCAGGCGTCGGCTCCGCCGTGGTGGGCATGAGGCCCATCGTGGAGCTCATGCTGGTGGACTTCGGCCTCGTCGCCATGGACCAGATACTCAACCAGATGGCCAAGACCACGTACATGACGGGCGGAGAGGTCAACGTCCCCATGGTGCTCCGGTGCATCTACGGAGCCGGTGGAGGCAACGCCGCCACCCACAGCGAGACCCTGTACGGCATCTACGCACACATGCCCGGCATCAAGGTCGCGGTGCCCAGCAACCCCTACGACGCCAAGGGGCTCCTGATAGCGGCGATACGTGACCCCAACCCGGTGGCGTTCTTCGAGCACAGGCTCCTCTACGGGATGGAGGGGGAGGTGCCCGAGGAGCCCTACACGGTGCCCTTAGGCGTGGCCAATCTGGTGCGCGAGGGCGGCGACGTCACGGTGGTGGCGGCCGGCAGGATGGTCCTGGAGGCTGCCAAGGCGGCGGACACGCTCAAGGGATACGTGAGCGTCGAGGTCATCGACCCCCGGACACTGGTGCCGCTGGACGAGGAGGCAATCCTCCGGAGCGTAGGTAAGACGGGGAGGCTGGTCGTGGTGGACGAGGACTACGAGCGCTGCGGCTTCACCGCGGAGGTCGCCGCGGTGGCTGCCGAGAAGGGGTTCCACAGCCTCAAGGCCCCGGTGGCACGGGTGGCCAACCCGAACACGCCGATACCTTTCAACAGGAGCCTGGAGCGCCACGTGCTGCCTGACACAGACAAGATAGTCCGAGCCATCAAGAGCGTCGTGAAGTGACTACAACACCCCAGCTTTGGCTGCCTCGTTCCCGTGGACTGGCTCGGCGGTGTACGGGACGTAGGCACATGACCGTCAAGCTACGCGGACCAGCTGGGCCAGCCGCTTGATTCTATCCATCAACCTCTTCTTCGTGTCTCCGTCGAGCTCGGCCTTCTTCACCATGTCCAAGTCGTCCATCATGAACGCGTCTATCATGGATACGTCCCCGGGGTCCACGTGCTCCGGCAGCTGCTCTATCGCCCTGATGCACCTCTGGTTCCTGTCGACGCCCGCCTGGAGCCGCGTGACGTCCCAGTCTATCGCCCTCTTCTTGAGCTGGTACGAGCCTTCCTGGATGTCCCCGATCTCGTTCCTAGCCTCCAGGAGCTCCCTTTGCTCCTGCACCGCCTCGAGCTTCCCCTGGTAGACGCCCAGGTCTTCCTTGAACCGTTTCATGTGCATGTCCTTGAGCTCCAGCGCGCTCTCGAACCCGCTCTCGTAGCCGGAGTACACCGAGTCGTACTGCTCCACCGAGACGACTCCGTCGAGGAGCATGCGGGTCAGCTTCACGTCCATGGATATGAGTCTCTTCACCTCGTCGATGTTCGCCAGGGTGCTTCCGCAGTAGGTCTCCGCCGAGGGCTGGTGCTGCGCCACCGTCTCCAGCCGTACTTCCATGACCCATCATCCGCTGATGGGTACTTATCCCTGTGTATGTATCAATTTTCAACAATATTTAATAGATAAGCACTCAAGTCGTGCGAGGCATGCACCGTTTTATCCCCACCCCCTCTCCATGACGCGGGCCAAGCGAAACGATTCAAGCATCAAGAGCACTGTGCAGGCGAAATCAGGGTATTTAAGTTGCCGTCTGGACGTCACCCTTGGTGTGCCATTTTGTCTGGAAGTACTAACAACCCGTTACCTAAAGACAACATAGACCTGATAGTTGAAAACATGAGAAAGATATCAGAAGAGATCGAGTCCAGAGTGAGAACACTTGACGTCGACGTCATCTCCACGAGAAACGACCCAACGATAAAGAGCCTGTGGAACAAGCTCTGCATACTTCACATGAAAGGGACCGTGATCTGTGAACAGGAATACGGAGAAGACAAGCCCGGTGCCTGCGGCTACATCTACCAGCCCCAGGCTTGTATACAGGTCTTGCATCTGACGGAAGAACAAACCTGCTGCAACAGACTCTACAAACGACTACCTTGAACGCCTGCTTCTGGCGTCAGCGCCACAGGCGTACGAGCCTTAAATCTCTTGATGGTAGGGAAAAAGGGTCATAGTCGGTCCAGCGCCTCGCTCAGCCTCTCCAAGGCCTCGGCTTCAACCTTCTTAGCCTCAACGAGTAGCCCCGCGGATTTTCTACACTTAGCCTCATCCAGCTCTCCCTTGAAGGCGTAGGGGAACACCTCGTGGCACTCCTTGGTCAGCGTATATACCCTGGCGTACTGCTCGGCGACGCCTGATAATATAACTGACTCTGTTTTCGGTGTATAATCGTACCAGAAACGGTGTACATCGATCGTCGTCAGACGGTGTGCGCCTTACCCGCATCTCTATCATGGAGTGTTGGAGGTACCTAGTCCTCGGGAAACGGGCTCTCAAGGATGCCCCTCTCAAGCAGGCGATCAGGAATGCTGTACTCCCCGTCCTTCTTGACGAGCCCGGTCTTAACGAGTTTGTTGAGGGTGTCGGACACCGTTGGACTAGGCAAGGCACGGTTTTCACGGGCCTCCAACATCGATTTTATTTGACTCCAAGTCGCCTTCTTAGCCTTGGCAAGATGATTCAACACCACGGCGTATCTCGGAGAATACTTCACCATCTTCAGCGCCTCCGCTCGGGCCAACCTGCCTCCCTCCGCGACAACGGCGTCCACGATCTCTGAACTCGAATCTTTATGGTCGCGGCACCTGGTTCCGAACAGCGTCAACCAACCCACGACGCCGTCCAGGCTCTCAACGGCGTATTCCATCACACCTTGTTGAGGGGTGACTCCTATCTGTTGGAAGCCGGCTTCGAGAAACTTTTCAGACTCGTCGCGGTCAAAGTTACGCATCCTGATCTCGGTGTAGTGTCTACCGTACAACGGAGAGTCCGTGTCGTCGAAACCGAGGAAATCGAATAGCAGGCCCATCTCCGAGCCCGTGACCACTAAGCATATGTTCTGGTTGTAGTCGATTATGTGGGCGAAAAGCCGCGGGATGCCCTTGTCGCCGCGAATCAGCTGAATCTCGTCGAAGGCTACGAGGAACCTCTGGTCGTTCGCCTCTGCCCACGCATTCACTTTATCGAAGAGGTCTGCGAGGTCTACCCCCTCCCTGCTCCAGTCCAACGAAATCGAGGTTCCAAGGACGCCAACTCCTTTCACCTGCTTGATTGCGTCCATGATCCTGGTGAGCCATCTCTTGTTTATCAGGTTGAACGCGGACTCTATTTTCCTGACTAGTTCCGCGTGTGACGGGTTGTAGGATAGTCCACGCATGTCCAAGACGATGTGGGGGTGATTCGACTCTGACAGAGCCACGTTCATGAAAGACGTCTTCCCTGTCCTGCGGAGCCCCACAATCACGATCAACGACGAATAGGTTAACGCATCGGAGAACTTTGCGAGCTCACTCTCCCTGTTGAATAGGTCTATCTTTTCCCGTTTCGGCAGAGGGTCGAAATACATAGTAGGGGTACCCCTACCTAGTAGGGGTGGGGGTACTAATCAATGTTTTCCAAGGAATGCTTCGTCATCTTCGCTCCACGCGTGACCCTGACACATGAAATAATTCCTACCTACATTGGTCGTCGTTGCGGTGAACCCGCCGACAAGTTAAATAACTATATAATTATATAACTACATAATGGGTAAGTATTCGACCATCTCGGTCCCGGAAGACGTCAAGACCATCCTAGAGAAGAGAAAAGGCGACAAGGAGTGGGGCGAGTACCTCATCGAGATATACGAGGCGGCCGAGGAAGAGAGACGGCGACGCGCCTTCGAGAAGATGCGCGAGATGCTCACGGAGGAGGACTACGAGAGCATGCGGCGCTCCAGCGAGGGGTTCAGGGAGAGACTCAGGCTCAGATGACGCTGATAGACACCGGCATCGTCATAGACAGCCTGCAGTACGACGCACCCAGAGTTGGGTCGATCTCCGTAATAACTCTCATCGAGCTCCTCAGAGGCGTCGCGGAAGACAAGCGGCCCGATCTAAAGACGCATCTGGAAGAATGCTACCACGTTTTCGGGCTGGACAACGACACCGTCTTGGAGTACTGCCGCGTCCTCGATTCGCTGCGCTCCAGAGGGGCGCTCATCCCTGAGGCCGACATCATCATAGCCGCCACCGCCATCTCGAAAGGCATGGATCTGGAGACCGACGACGAACACTTCACACGCCTAGTGAGCCATGGCCTGAAATTAAAGAAAAGGCAGGACTAGACCTTCGACGCCTTACCTGCCTCATAGGGCTTTATGTACAGCCCTAGCAGGAGCACCACCACGCTGACGCTGGAGAGCGCCAGCACCGTGGCCCTGATACTGATCCCCAGGAGGTAGCCGATGAGGATGCTCGCCGGTATGTTACCTATCCAGCTCCAGCTCATGTACATCTGGTAGACGGTGCTCGACATGGCGAGGGGCGTCGCGTCCGCCATTATCGCGAATACGGTACCCGTCCAGAACCTCTCCATGAAGCTGGACGCCATCACTACCGCCAAGATCCACAAGGTGGCCGCGCCGGGGGACAGGGTCACCCAGAGGAGCCCCGCGCCGGCGAAGACCACGGTGGCCATCATGAAAGCCCTCTTGTGGCCGTACCTGTCCGCGAAGCCTCCGCCGATGAGGGAGCCGGCTAGCCCAGCCACCGTGGCTGCCAGGCCCAGGGTGCTCACCAGCGCCACGTCAGCGTGGATCGCCTCCCGTACGGCTATTGTGAACATGGTGTTGAGGGGGGACGAGATTCGGGTCATGGTGAACGACCTGAAGAACATTATGAGGATCGCTACCACGACGGTGAGCTCGGTGAACGTGAAGGCCACCGCCTCCCTGCTGAACGCCCTCTCCTCCCTGACCTCGGGCTCCTTCACCGTGAGGAAGAGGAACGAAGTCAAACCGGTGAACCCGGCGAGCACGAACACCAGCTTGTAGCCGCCCACGTCCAGCAGCCACAGCGGCAGCACGGTGGCGAGGGCGGCGCCGACGCTCTGGCCCGCCGTGCTCACGCCGCCTATCACCCTGGCGTGGTACTCGGGGGGCGTCACGTCGATGGCGAGGCTGTCCGCCGCCATGTCGTAGAACGCCCCAGCCGTGATTATGGAGACGCAGGCCGGGAACAGGACGCTCCACACGGGAGCCGTCTCGATGTCGCTCAACGCCATGACGGCTATGCCGACCAGGTAGAGGACGCCGGTGACGACGAACCACGGCTTCCGCTTGTAGAGCCGCCCCCTCCACCGGATGGGGAAGACGTCGGCGACCAGCCCGACGAACATCTTCCAGCTCCACGAGACGAAGAGGAGCCCCATGAAGGCGCTGGCCTCGATGGTGCCGACCCCCGCCTTGTCGAGCAGGAACACAGGCACCCAGAGGTTGAACGTCGTACGGACGAAGCCGTTGGTGAAGTAGCTCAGCCCGTAGAGCACGGTGATCTTCCTGGGCTCCCACACATCCGAGATGAGCTCCTCCAGCCTCTCCTCCTTGGAGGCGCTCCAGTAGGTGACGCCCCGCGCCTCGAACCCGCGGCGCCACCTCCTCCCGAGGACGAACAACACAGCGTACGCCCCCACCGTGAACGCGAACACGGCTACGCCC
>CAYPNN010000092.1:0-6362 GCA_964412065.1 uncultured Candidatus Bathyarchaeia archaeon | reverse complement strand
CCCCAGCAGATTCGATGCCCCCGAGTCAATCACCGGTAAACGGGTACCCTGGCGTTTATCCAGAGATGAGCAAACCTTTGCCTCAGCCACAAACAGGAACAGGCTCATCGCTAGATAGTGATCTAAATTCTCTAAAGAGGAGGGTATCAGTTAACGAACAGGCAGTTCCTCTAATTTTAAACCGTATTTCGCGTACAGAGGAGGCGGTAGAGGAGCTTAAGGACAGCGTCCACGAACTTGTGGAGGGGCTAAGGGGGGCGAGACCCTACGGCGAGAGCGCGTCTCGGCACAGACCCAGATACCATGACAAGCTGGGAATGAGGGATCTGAATACACCAGAAAACTCTGGAGAGGTGTACTACGAAGCATACATCAGCCTCGTAGCCGATTACCTTGTTCTTAGATTCGGTGAGAAGGGCTCCGAGGAGATACTTCTCGAGGGAATGTACAAGGAATGGGCGTCCCCAAGGGTGGTGAGAGACATTATGGATCACCTGTCGACGAACGCCAAGACCATGGATAGACGAAGCAGCAGCCCATCCGTCGGGCTCGGCACACTCAACTCTGACCTGGAGGACAAGATCCTAGTGACATCGCTTCTGAGGAATCTTGATAAACCTACCGCTGAATGGACCGAGCCCACTCACCTGTTCTTGTTACTCGCCCTGGTTACGAGAGCCAGAGAAAACAAACTCAACAGGGCATAGAAATGAGTTTCCTCGAAAGTAACAACGAGAACATTCTAAAACTGAATAACCCCGAGCTAGACCGGAAGATAGGTGGGCTCCCCCTTCCGTCTCTCAGCCTAGTCGAAGGCGCTAACGACGCAGGGAAAACGATATTGGCTCAGCAGGTGACATACGGAGCCTTGACAGCCGGAAAAAGAGTCATCTACATCACGACGGAGGACACGGTCAAGGGTCTCCTCACAAACATGGAGCGACTGAACTGGAACATATCTGACTATTTCCTAGTAGGCAACTTCAAGATAACGACTCTTAACACAATCAACATGAAGTGGAACGAGGAGATCTCCAAGTACTACCTGATAGCGCTCACCAACTACATCAGACAAAGAGCCAGCGTGTACGACGTAGTCGTAATCGACGCCATGACTCACCTCCTGACACACGCAGACGAGAGCGACATCCTGGACTTTTTCAGCACATGCAGGTTCATCGTAGACCAGCTCGGTCAGACCTTCTTCATCACTATACATCCCTACGCTCTTGACCAGGAGCTGTTAATTCGTATTAGGTCGTTCTGCGACGGCCACATAATCTTGGAGATCAAGACGTTCAGGGACAGGACCGCTCTAACCATGAACGTCGCTAAGCTGAAAGGCGCAACGAAGAACGTCAGCGACGTAATAAGCTTCGAGGTTAACCCAGCCTACGGCATAAAGATACTGCCGTTCTCGTCGACTAGAGGATAGCCGCAACCTCATTCCCTACTCAGTGTTACTACTCTATAATTCCTATAAATAATGGAACTTGCTTCAAATACGATAATCATATCCGGAACCTGAAAGAGGTTGTTACGTGGAATCCTTTGAGGCTATTGGTAAGAGCTTCGCCGGCTACGGCACAGACGCTAAAGTTAGTGTTGAGGGGCAGATCTCCAGGCTCGAGGGTTTCAACAAGAACTGGGAGAGACGGGTGAAGAAAAACCCGTATTTCAGGCTATACATGAGGAACATCTTCAAAAAGAAGGAAATCGAGCCCCCGACCCTCGTGGACAGCCTTTCAAGGGACATGGGCTCCATCGAGGAACCCAACCTGATATACCCCGTTGGAGACCCGGTTTTTATCCACATCCTAGTCGAGGGGAAGAACAAGGATCTACTCTATAAACCGATCGAGCCTCGCCTCATATTCAACAGAGACTGGATCTTAGCTGAAGTTGAGAAAAGGATCGCCCTCTCCATCGACGACACAATCTCCTTCAAGTCAGTCGAGGAGAAGACGAATTACCTGAACGAGCTCCTCAAAAACATCGTCTTGGTCAACAGGAAGATGAAGCCGAAGGCTAGGAGCCCCGAGCAAGAAGAGGATGAAAATAAGGGCTTCATGTCGAGGTTCAGGCAGGGCAATCTGGACAAGATCGAGCTCGATCCCCTCAGCTACGAGATGCTCAGGTACGAGATATACTGCGAGAAGGTGGGTTCAAGCATCCTGGAGCCCTTCATCCGGGACATCTACATAGAGGACATCCACTGCAGCGGCCTAGGGCCGATCTACATAGATCACAAGATCTTCAAGACGATGGAGAGCACCATAGTGCTGGAGACGTCTGAGGGGCTTGACGGCTTCGCCCTCAAGCTCAGCGAGATAGTCGGCAAACCAGCCAGCCACAGGGAGCCCATCGTCGACGCCAAGATGCCTGACGGGTCGAGGCTGAACCTGGTTTACGGTGAGGACGTCTCGGCGAGGGGGAGCAACTTCACCATCCGTAAGTTTGCCACGAACCCCATCAGCATCTGCCAGATCATTCACTGGGGCACGATGAGCAGCCTGGCGGCTGCGTACATATGGATGCTTCTGGAGAACAAGATGAGCATATGGATCTGCGGGGAGACCGCCTCCGGCAAGACGACCACCCTCTCCGCCCTCATGACCTTCATGCCGCATGACTATAAGATCGTCAGCATAGAGGAGGTCCCCGAGGTGTATGTCCCGCACAAGAACTGGATACGGGAGGTCGTCAGGGACACAGCTCACTCCGGGAGCGAGGAAGGCGTCACCATGTTCACGTTGCTAAAGGCGGCTCTGAGGCAGAGGCCCACGTACATCATCGTGGGAGAGGTGAGAGGCGCGGAGGGCAACATCGCGTTCCAGGCCATGCAGACCGGCCACCCGAGCATCGCGACCTTCCACGCGGCCACTGTGGGGAAGCTAGTCCAGAGGCTCACGAACTTCCCCATCAACGTCCCCAAGACCCACGTGGACAACCTGAACGCGGCGCTGTTCCAGAGCGCCGTCCACGACTACGAGACTGGGAAGTACAAGCGCCGCGTTCTTACCATCAACGAGATCCTCGGGTACGAGCCGGCTGACCAGGCCTTCAACTTCATCGAAGTTTTCAGCTTCGACCCCTCCACGGACAAGGTGGTGTTCAGGGGGCTTGGTACAAGCTACCTCTTGGACAACAAGATAGCCATAATGAAGGGATACACTGGCTCTGAGATCAGGAAGATCTACGACGAGCTGTTCATGAGGGCGGAGATCCTTGAGTATATGATAGCCCTCGGCATACTGGAGAACGACGACGTCCTGGACTACATCCTCTACGTTCAGGGCGTAGGGATTGAGCAGGCTCATGCGAGACTAAGGCGCCAAGCCTTGATGAAGCTCGGTCACGGTGTCGAACAAGAAATCAAGAGTAGGGTGGGTGAAATGAATTGATTCTTGAGCGGCAAAAGTTGGCGAAGTTCGTCGAGGGGCTTAGCAAAGGAGACAAGATAGAGTTCGAGTTACCCTTCTTCATGCTCTACCTGAGATCCATAACGTCGGGCACCATCAGCAGGGTCTTGATGCTTCAGGTTGCCTCCGAGAAACTCATCTTCAAAAGCATCGTACCCTACCTGAAAAGGATACTTGTGTTGATGACTCAGTGGCGGTACCCTCAGGCAAAGGCCACGGAGATCATGAGCACCGA
This sequence comes from uncultured Candidatus Bathyarchaeia archaeon, assembly GCA_964412065.1. Classification (GTDB taxonomy): domain Archaea; phylum Thermoproteota; class Bathyarchaeia; order TCS64; family TCS64; genus RBG-16-57-9. Next base: position 2,705 of record CAYPNN010000092.1, on the reverse strand, counting down.
GGCGCCAACAAAAGACTTCAGCGATTTCCTGTTCAAGTTCAGCCAGAGCATCGCGTCCGGCGAGCCCGTGAACCTGTTCATAGAGAAATACTACACCAACTACATGGCTGAGTTTGATTCGTCACGTATGCAGGCAATAAGCCGGCTTAAGACGATCAGCGACGCGTATCTTCCCATGCTAAGCATCACCCTCTTCATGACCACCACGATGCTCATCTCGTCCATCTTCTACGACCCAAAGATAATGATCTTACTGGCCATCATGATCGTGATCATCGTCAGCTTCATACTCTACGTCCTATCATGGCTTATCTTCCAGAATGCAAAGCCTGACGCAATACTCGTACAGGAGCAGAAGGAGAAGCCCCCGAGCAGGCAGCGCGCAGAGTACGCGGCGATCATGAGCCTCTTGCTTTCTGGCCTAGTGATGTTTATACCGTTTGAGAGCCGGTTCATGCACTTCATAATAATAGGGATAATGCTGTTCCTGGGAGGCCTCGTCGGGCGGACATACGTGAACAACGTCAAGAAGAAGGAGTCAGATTATCCTGCGTTCTTCAGGTACATGGCCTCTAACCTGTCCGCCAACATACCGCTAGCCCAGATACTTCAGAGCGCGTCAGAGACGGACTTCGCCAGCTTGGACCAAGTCATACATAGCGTGAACAACAAGATCAAGATGCGCGTCGAGCCGAGGGTCGCCTGGTGGGGGTTCGAGACGGAGATAGACAGCACCCTGATCAGGCGGATCAACACCATCATGACTGACACCATATACACTGGGGGTGACCTGGGTATAGCCTCCAAGTTCATAGAGCAGTTCTACCACATCTACGTCACCATAAGGGAGCGGAGGTACGCGGCCGTCAGCTACCACGTGGGGCTAGTGGTACCTCTGTACATGATATCGGCCGCGTTATTCGCTACCATCGACGGCTTCTTCACCTCACTCATTGAGTTCATAGGTGAGATGGCTTCCCTGCTGGATTTCTTCTCTGTGCCCGAGATATCGTTCATGAGGCTATTCTTTGTTTTCGCCTTGGCTATATTCGCCCTCAACAACGTCTTCAGCATCTACAACATGGAAGGCGACTCAAGGTTCACGGTGTTGTTCTATACCGGGATGCAAATGGCTTTAGGTGGAACGGTCTATTTGATTATCAGCGAGGCTGTCGCAAACTACCTGGGTGGAGTGGCTACTATATAGAGGTGAGTGATGTGAGCGACTTGATAAGAAGTAACTTCGAGCCGGGGAGATGGCTGCTGGTGTCAGGTGTAATGCTCAGCGTCGTACTGATGCTGCAGCTATACGCGATCAACGAGACGGTGGATGTGTCCTCCATCGACAGCGTGCTTGGAGAGAACTACATGGGGCTGCTTCTCATAGCCTCTTATCTCCTCACGACAGTCGCTATGATCACTGTCGTACTAGAATACTTCAGCGTTAAGAAGAAGGTGGACGGGCTACTGGCCCTGACCGAGGTTCTGAACCTCATAGAGGATCTTCAGTCCCCCGCTAAACCCATGGAGGCGGACGCAGAGGAGGCTCAAATGGCTAGATCAAGGTCGTTAGGTCTGGAAGATGACCTTTTTGAACCAGAGAGCCTCAGGGGAGTTAGAACCATGGATCCTCTGGAACAGGCCTACGCCGCCCTGGATGACGGAGAGAAGTTCCCCGAGGAGGTGCCTGAAGCCACACCCTCGGGTGATGATGGACACATGCCTGTTGAAGTAAAGATAATGGTAGATGAGACAGGGGAAGAGACGGATCATCCTGACGAGTCCGGGGAATCCTCTGAGCAAGAGCCTTTGCCTGAGACAGACATTATCGAGAGGCCTGCGAAACTGGAAGACGTTGAGGAGGCTGAGGATGACGTCGAGGGGATGTTGCAGCAGAGTGAAGTCATCTCTACGCTAACCGAGCTGGAGCGTGTAGTCGAGGAGCTTAGAATCAAGAAGCCGAAAGCCGTGGCGACATAATACTTTTCTCATACTTCTGGAGCACTACCTAAGCCAGAGCTCTTCCATATCTTCGATTCATAAACTATCTATATAATCTGAATCGAGGTTGACCAGAGATGGCGTCCTCGATAGTATCAGAAGGCATAGTCCTGGTAGCCGTGGTCATCGCGGCGGCGGCCTTGTCTCAGGTCTTCCTCTCCTCCATGGCCGGGCTGGAGCATGGAACCCTATCGATGACGGATAGGCTCAACGACAAGATGCAGACAAGCATCGACGTGATATCCGCCGTCAACACGTCATCCACTACGGTGAAGGTGTGGGTGAAGAACACAGGTGCCTCCATCATTCCCTCGACGGTGGTCGAGATGAGCGACGTCATCTTCGGGAGAATCGGGGAGTATAGCCACGTCCAGTACGCCGAGTCGGGGCCGGGCTGGACGTTCACGCTGCTGAACAGCGCCGACACCAACTGGCAGGACTCCGAGACCATCGAGATAACCATAACGACGTCCTCGGAACTGGGGAAGGGCGACTACTACTTCCGCTTCAACACCTATAACGGGGTCGACGACGAGCTCTACTTCACCATAGGAGATTAGGGATGGGTCAGTCAACGACGGTAGCCGCCGCCTTCACGGCAATCATGATAATCGCAGGCGTATCGATTCTGGTCACCTCGACGGTGTACAGCTTCGGGGTGATCAGCGAGGGGATAGAAAGCATGGTCTCGCAGAACGAGGCTG